>JAFTBA010000297.1 GCA_017458545.1 Synergistaceae bacterium
AAGAAAGCGCGGACTTCAAAAGACGAGTTAATTCTGAGAACAGAGAGCGATAAGTTGTAGACGATAATATCAAGAATAAATTGCAGAGCAGAGAACAATAATTTTTTGACGGACATGCAAAAATAAATCTCCCTAATTAAGTTTTGTTTACGGAGATTTTATCATATGACTAGGGGTTAGGGACTAGGGATTAGGGGTTAGCTATCCCCTATCCCCTATCCCCTACACCCTACACCCTATCCCCTCTTCCCTAGTACGCTCCTTTGCTTGTAATGACGGCCAGAGGAGTTTTGAGTAGGATAGCGATGTCCAGCCAAACGCTCCAGTTATGGACGTAGTAGCAGTTAATTTCGCGTCTGAAATCGGCATCAAGGTCGCTTCTGCCGCTGACCTGCCATATACCTGTTAAGCCCGGTTTAGCAGCATAAACTTTCTTAGTGAACTCCTCGCCGTAAACCATATCAACATCGCTCTGCATTAACGGTCTCGGACCTACGAGGCTCATTTCACCTCTGAAGACGTTAAACAGCTGAGGGAGTTCGTCAATACTTGTCTTGCGTAATACGGCACCTATTTTTGTTAAACGCGGGTCATCTTTGAGCTTAATACCTTTCTTGTAAGCTGCAAAAATTTCCGGGTCACTGAATAATTTTCTTGTAATCTCGTCAGCATTGGTATACATTGAACGGAATTTATATGTCATGAAATGCTTACCTTTCCATCCTACGCGTTCCTGAACGAAGAACACTGGTCCTCCGTCCTCACGTTTAATCCTCCAGGCAGCCCAAATCATGAACGGAGAGAATATCAGCAGTGCTATAGACGCGCCGATGTAATCAATCACGGTTTTAACGGCAAGGTTTAGTGGGTTAAGGAGGCCTTGAGACGAAGATATAACGGGCATACCGTCAAGGTTACCGATAGATGCTGAAGACACAGTGAGCATGTACATATCAGGTATGTAAAGTACTGTTTTAACGTGTCGTTCAACGGTTTTGAGTATAGCGGCTAATTCTTCTCTTGACGCTGTAGGAATAGCTATGACAGCTTCATCGGCGTTAAAACCCTTTTGAAGTTCAACGAAATCGGCTAATGTTCCCAAAACGGGAATGCCTGAGATTTCAGTGTTCTTTTTTGTTAAGTCATCATCGAGGAAACATAATGCTTTGCGTATAGTGAACGGTGATGAAATTATTTTAGCTGCGAATAATTTACCTGCTTCACCTGCGCCTAGAATGATGATTGATTTACGGAGCAGTTCTAAACGGAAGAGTATAGTTCTGAAGAAATACCTTGCGCCTAAAGTTAAAGGTACGAGCAGAGAGACAGAGGCAATAACGCGCAGAATAGGCAGAGAGAATTTGCCTGTGTAAAGGAAGAGTACATCGAGCAGTAATGTCAGTAGCCAAGCTCTTAGGACAGAAGAAGTTTCTTCCCATAGTGTCCAGTTTTTGAAGCCGTAGAGTTTGTAGAAAGTCAGACATGCAACAGCAGTACCTGTTAAGAAAACGCGTTCTTCAAAAGATAAGGGTACAGGTATTAAGAGGAAACAGAACTGACAGAGGAGAATATCAATAACAATCTGGACAAGAGAAAAAAGATAATAAGTTAGGCGATGTGCGATGTGCGATGTGCGATGTGCGATGTGCGATGTGCGATGTGCGATGTGCGATTATACTTAGCCATTTCAAAGATGTCAAGTCCTTTTCTATAATAATTTTAATAATAATTTTATTGTTGACGTAAAAAACATTAAATCTTTGGCTTGATATTCTATCATGAGAGCGGTCTGCTATAACACAATTCTGCGGTTCTCATCGTCAGCCGTAAGAACTGCCGAGATTACTTTTCTTTGTTCAGCGTCATAACCTTCTGCGTAACCCTTAGCGTTAATCTGTTCATAACCTTTTCGTTTAAGCCCGTCAATTTCCGATTTTGTCTTAGCGAATTTGAACTCTAAGATTACGATGATATTACCGAACTGAATTACTACATCAGCGCGTCCCTTTGAGGTATGAGGTTCACTGTAAGATACTATACCTGCCCCCCTCAACAGCATGATGAACAGTGAGCGATACCAGAACTCGTTACGGTTTTTGCTGAAATCATCGTAAGGAATGCAGGCTATAGCGGTGTTGTAAAGCCTGACGATTTCGGGAATGTCTCCTTTACGGAGGGCCTTCCAGATTTCGTTACCCAGTAAGGCATAATCTTCAACATGATAAATCAGCTTGAGGTACATGCTTGAGAGTGAGTTCAATACTTCTTTGTTAGGGTAATCGAGCGTGAGTAAGTTTTCTTCTTTCTTTTCGATTGTGAGGTAACCGCTCTGGTAAAGGAAACTGGGAGCATCAGCCTGTTCAAATTCCTGAGAGCTTATGAAGTCATTACTGTTGACTATGATATGCCTGTAATCTTCAGGCTCATTAATTCTGTGATCCTTCATCCAGTTTACGATGAATGACGGTGAACCGGAAGCGTACCAGTAATTATTGAGTTCTTTTTTAGCGAGGCATTGAAGTATTGAGAAGGGGTTATAGAGGCGTGTAACTCCGTCAAAGCTGAAACCGTCATAGTAATTTTTCAGTTTCAGCAATAATTCATCACGGGTGATTTTCATTGAGGCTGCTGTGTCGTCTATTCTGTCGTTAAAATTTTCTTCAAGCTCTTTTTGTGTGTAACCTGTTATATCTCCGTATTGCCGTGTCATAGAAATATCCTCAAGGTTATTCATGGCTGAGAACACACCCATTTTGCTGAACTTTGATATTCCCGTAAGCAAAACGAAACGCAGATATTCATCACAGCTTTTAATCACAGTGTAGAATGAGCGCAGAATTTCGCGCATGTCATTGGCTTTACCGATGTCAGAAAGATTATCGAGTACCGGTTTATCGTACTCATCTATGAGTATAACCGCATGGCCTTTAGCATTGTAAACCTCTTCAATGAGGTCGGCCAGTTTTCCCGTGACCGTTTCACTGTGTAAAGTTACCTTATGTTTTCTTGCAGTCCTTGAGATTAATTCAATCAATGATTTTTCGGCTGCTGAAACGTTTTTAGTATTCAGCACCGACATATCGAACCTGAGAACAGGCGAAGGGTTTAATGATTTTTGTGTTACCCATTGTTCAGCTTTAAGACCTTTGAAGAGTTCAGCTCTTCCTGAGAACATAGCATCGAGCGTTGAAAGAGTAAGTGATTTCCCGAACCTTCTGGGACGCGCAAGGAAATATCTTCGTCCGTTCTCAATGAGTTCTAGGAGTATGCCCGTCTTATCAACGTAAAGCAAATCGTCCTGTCTCATCTGTACAAAATCATGTACTCCTATCGGTAACGTCTTCATTATATTTCACCTCTTTTGCTGTTATTGTAGCAGAGATATTTTTTCTGAAAAATTTGTTATTATTGCTTAATATTTAGGCAACACCTAACCGAAAGGAGAATGTTAAGTTTGAATTTGAGTTTACACAAAAAAATCTTCACTCTCATCATCGCATTATCAGTTTTGGTTTATGCGCCGTCAGTTTCGTATTCGGCCTCCGGTCTTCAGGATTTATTCTGGCGCAGGGCTTGGCCTGAAATGGAGTTACAGTTCAATTCCATCAGGAAGAAATCTCCGCGTGATTACTCCCTAATGGCTAACGCTTACCGTTTTCAGGAGAAATGGAGCGAGGCAGTTACGCTGCTCGAAGCACAGTTAAAAAACTTTCCTGCTTCCGTCAAACCTTATGCTCAAATGACGCTGTTGTTGGGTTACGAGAACCTTCATCAGCCACAGAAAGCATTAACCTTTGCCGAAACCCTCTACAAGTCAGCACCTGCAGACCTCAAATACTATGTTGCTTTCACCCAGCACCGTATCAGCGAAGCTCAGGGCAATGTATCAGCTTCACTGACTGCCTTAACGCGAATGCTCTCTAATGCCTCGACTGACGAACAGAAGATTTACACTTTAACCCGTCTTGTCTCAGTCTCAGGCAACAGGAACATTAATGCTCATGCGTTACAGCTCTTGGAGTTACAGGCAGGCAGCAAGGAAGCGGCATCAGTACTGGCTAAAATCCCTTCCCCTAACAACAGCATACGGGTTGCGTTAGGAGTTCACTACCACACAATAGGCAGCAACAAGTCAGCACTCGAAATCCTCAAGGGTGCAAAAGGCCGAAAAGCTCAGTATTACCGTGCGTGGGCAAATTCCCGTCTCAAGAACAACAATGAAGCCTTAAACCTTTGGGGCAGCCTTGCAGTAAGCGGCAACGATTTCGCAGCGAGTTCGGTAACCCGTATAGCTAACCTGGCTAAGGACAAAGGAATGAGAGAGCCCTGCATGAAAGTTCTCGAACGTATTTCCCGTGAACGTCGCGGAAATGTTCAGGCACGTGCACTTCAGGCACTGGCTAATCTCATCGGCAAGTCTAACCCTAAACTGAGGGATAATCTTGAGGCTCAAATAATACGTTCATTCCCTGATACAGCGTTTGCGTTCAATGCTCTTTGGGCAAGGGGTATGAGGAATTTTGAGGCAGGTAATTACGCAGAGGCCGTTAAAATTTTCAGGCAGTGCGATGCTCCGAGCGTCAATCAGTACAAAAGGGCAAGAATACTTTACTGGCTGGCTAAAGCTCAGGCGTTAGCAGGTCAAAATCAGGCAGCCTCTAACACTCTTGCACTGTTAAAACGCAAATACCCTCTGACTATTTACGCATTAATTACGGGTCAGAAGCTCAAAATCGTAAACGGTGCTAATCCCAATCTCAACACTAAGCCTTCCGAGCTTGAACAGTGGGGATTTGTTTACCATGCTTACATGAAACTTTCAAGACCCAAAGCAAGCACTAAGGAACTATACAGGGCGTTATATTTGTCGAGGTGGTTAGGGCTTGAGGAGAGTTACAGCGAGGCGAGGAGGCTTGAAACTTTAATGACCTCTAACACTACGCTGTACCGTCAGGATTTGGAGGCGTTATACCCCAGACCGTATAAGGCATCTGTTGACGCAGCGGCAAAACGCTACGGAGTTGAGAGTAATTTCGTATGGGCAATAATGCGTCAGGAAAGTGCGTTCAAAGTTAATGCCCGAAGCTGGGTAGGTGCAGCAGGTTTAATGCAGTTAATGCCCGCAACAGCTAAAGAAGAAGCCAAACGTGCAGGTCTTCCTAATTACGACCTTTACAACGCTAACGATAACATCAGGTTGGGTACATCTCATTTGGGCTGGTTAGGTAAAAATTTTGCACGCAAAGAATACGTCATGGCCGCTTACAATGCAGGTTCAGGGAACACGCGCAAATGGCTCAGGAATGCAGGTGCTAACGCTGACATAGCGCAGTGGATTGAGGCAGTACAGTTCAGCGAGACGAACGGCTATGTTCAGAGGGTAAGTGCTAATCTCGAAGTTTACAGGCTGTTATATGATGACAAACAGCAGCAGTAATATACCTTATGATCTTTCATCTCACGTTCTGGGAAAATATTTCCGTGAAACGGGAAAGCGTCAGGGCTGGTATAACGGTGAACATGTGAACATTGCGCTTGCAGTTTCAGGAGGCGGTGACTCGTCGGCATTAATGTGGCTGTTCAGTAAGTTCTATGAGGGCTCACTGACAGCCGTTCACGTTAATCACGGGATAAGGGGTTCTGAAGCTGATGACGATGAAAAATTCACGGCCAAGTTCGCAGAGAGTTTAGGAGTAAATTTCCGTTCCGTTAAAATTGATGTGCCTTCCCTTAGAATGAAAGGTGAATCTCTTGAGACCTCAGCACGCAGGTTAAGGCTTAAAGCTCTTATTGATACTGCTGACGAACTCGGTATAACTTCCGTAATGCTCGGACATAACCGTGATGATTTAGCGGAGACTGTATTGTTTAACATTCTGAGGGGGACGGGAATTCGGGGCAGTGTGGGAATGACTGAGAAAACAGTGAATAACGGTGTAACATTCTACCGTCCGTTGCTTGGATTAAGGCGTGAATTTCTCAGGGACATTCTGAGGGTGAGGGGTTTAACATGGCGCGAGGACAGCACGAATAATGATGACAGTTACACGAGAAATTTTATACGGTTAAAACTGCTGCCGTTGATTGAGTGCGGTGTGAATGCTTCAGCTGTTGAACATTTAGCGCAATTCGGTGAGGACATGCGCGAAGTCCGTAACATTGAGGACGAAAAGAGCCTTATGCTTTTCACTGAATGCTCTGAGAATGAGAGTACGTTTAACAGGAAAATACTCAGGTCATTCAGCATTGATGATATTATGCTTGTGATGAGGCTTGCAGGTAGAAATTTAGGATTGAGGACACTTTCACGGCACAGGTGTATTGAACTTGCAGGACTGATACGGAAGGGAGAAAATTTTATTTTCGAGTGGTGCGGAAATGTTAAGGTTTCGGGAAGAAACGGGAAAATATTTTTTGAGGGGGTTTTTGTTGAACAAAGATGAACAATGAATTAATCGAACGCTTAGAGGAATTACGAAAAATTTTGCGTCATAAGTCCGAAGAATTACATCTTCAGGAAGAACTGAAAGACATTGACGCTAAACGCGCAGACCTTGAGAGGCGTACAGCACTGTTTGTACCGTCAAGGCAGCGTCTTGAAAAGGGCGGCAAAACTCTTGAACTCGGTGAGGAATACGAAGCCATTAAGGATTTGCGTTTGTCACGCGACAAAAACAAAGCAAGACAGGATTCATTAAGGGACAGTCTCACCGAAGCACGCAATAACCTTCAGAACTCAGAAGAAGCGTTGACGTTAATAGAGGCCGAATACCGCGACAAATTAGCCGAACAGACTAAACTTGCTAATCTTATTCAGCGCGTTAAGGCACTTGATGTTCAGATAGAGGACAGAAAAGAAGCTGCTATACAGGCTAAAACAGAGTACGAAGATTCAGAACGTCAGCTCAAAGAATGTACTGCTGAAGTTGAAACTGAACAGTTATCTCTTGAACGTGTTGAACTTGCCTTGAGGGAAGCGCGTAAATTTCTTCAGCAGCATTCGATAGACGAGAAATTACAGACGGGCATAACGGGTATACGTAAATGTTTCGTAATGTATTCGCAGGCTGATGAGAAACATTCATCGCTCAAAGCCTCATGGTCAAAAGCAATTCAGAATAAGTTACAGGCTCAGAGCACTCTCAACGACAGAGCAGCAATGTTTTCTGACGCAAATCACCGTTACGCTGTTATCGAGAAGAATTACGTGCGTGCAAGAGCGTTCTATGAGGCATCACTCAAAGGCAAGAGCATAGCCGAATGGCGTGAAGTCTGCAGTAAATGCATAAAGAGACTCGCAGATCTCGATGAACTCTACAGAAAATTTCAGGAAGTAAAATCCATTGAAGAAAGACTCAAAACGTTTCAGGATATACGGTTAAGAATACAGCAGGAGACCCGTTCGCTTAACATCAGGGACGTAGAGCAGTCAGGAAGAATACAGGAGCTGCAGCAGGAAGCGGAACGCCTTGAAAAACGCGCGGCACTCTTGCGAAGGATTGAGGACTTAGACGCAGTGAGAGAACTTTTGCAGGACGGTGTAGCATGTCCGTTATGCGGTTCAATTACGCACCCTTACACTTCAGGGGCAAGCATTCCCGATCCTGAGGAAGTACACAGACAGTTACAGGAGACTCAAAACTCACTCGACGAACTGAAAGAGGCAATAGCTGAACGTCAGACCAAAGCAGGCAGATTAGGCGAGGAAATTTCAGCTGTAGGACGCGATGAGGCTGAACTGCGCGGTCAGATTAACGCCCTCAACGCTGAAATCTCAACGAAAGTATCAATACTGAACATTAGAATCAGCACCGGTATCTCACCTTTTGAGGAGATAGACCGCGAACGGCAGAAAACACGCGACACTTTGCAGCTTGCACGTAACGCTGCCGACACTGCGGAGGCTGCCGAAAGAGATATGAAAGCTGCAGCCGATGAACTCGACAAGATACGCGAGACAAGGGACGAAGTTACCCGGATACATCAGGACGCATTATTTGCGGTTCAGAATGCGAGGGCTGAAGAAGAACAGTTTGACAACGAAACTAAAACTCAGGCTGAAATAGTCAGCAGTCTTAAACGCGAATTAATCTCACAGGTTATTCCGTACGGTTACAAGACACTTCCCGATAAGAATCCTCAGGAAATAATAGACGCACTCGGTCAGAGAATGACTGATTGGGTTGACGGCCGTAAGAAATGCGATGAGCTTGAGCGCGAGTCATCAGTCATGAACGCGAAGATGGCATCATTGCGTAAACAGAAAGAGTCATTAAGGGTTAAACGCGAGGAAGCATTGAGCAGACTCAAAGCAGTTGAGGCCGAGAGGGACAGTGTACAGCAGCAGAGGATAGTACTGTTTGCTTCGAGAAAACCCGATGATGAAATGTCGCGTATGAATGCTGATGTTGAGGAACTGAGGACTCAGCTTGGTGAACGGCGTGATGAAAAGAACGCGAGAACTGAGGAACTTAATTCTGTACAGACTGAGGTGCATACTCTTGAGACTGAAATGGCGAGGGGACGCGAGGAGTTGCAGAGGCACGAGATAAATTTCAACAAGAGGTTACTGGCATTAGGGTTCAGGAACGAGGAGGATTACGCTTCAGCATGTTTAACGCCCGATGAGAGACGTGATTTACAGAACAGGCTCAGGGAATTAACGCAGAGTGATTTGGAACTTACTGCCGAACGCGAGAACACGCGCGCTAAGATTCTTGAATTACAGTCGGACGGACTCGGCAGGACTAACGATGAGATTAACGGAATGATAAAGGCCGTTAAGGAATTGATGAGCGTAAAAGGGAATGATGATGATGCTGATAATGCTGAAGCGTCAGTTTACGGCGATAAGATTAACGGTGAGATATTGCCTGAGCTGAGAGGGCTGCTTTTGAGCTGCGGATTGGAGGAGGTATTTTAGTGTATGAGGTGAAAGAGATATGGGAGAACGTTAAATTTTTCACGGGGGTGTTAAGGGATTTGCCCGTGAGCAAAAGTTTAACGCTTGATGACAGGGGCTATTGCGTTTACACGGGAGACTCTCACGAAAATTGGGTGTACTATCCTCACGCTGTTAATGATGTTTCTACAGCCGAAAAGGTCATAAAATTCTTCGGTGAATGCGGTGATGAAGTCTCGTTCTTATGGTTCATGTACGGCGGCAACGGTAAGGCACTCACCGATTCGGGTCTGCTGTATGCAGGGGACATGATAGCTATGACTCTCGACACCGTTAATCTGACACTGAAGCCCTCGAATCCCGACGTTGTAATCATGCCGTCAACATCACACGAGACTTGGGCGGTAACATCATGGACAGGTTTCGGCGGTGAACGCGATGAGACTCCCGAAAGCTATATATCATTTGCTGAGGCACTGAGTAATGATGAAAGGGTATCGCTCTATACTGCTGAGATTGGTGGTAATGCTGTAGGAACGTTTTTGCTTACGAACGGGGCTGATGTTACGGGAGTGTATTACTTTGCTGTTGACCCTGCAGCGAGGAGGAAGGGTATTGCGCGTTCAATGATGAATGAGATTTGCAGACTGTCGGAAGGAAAGAGAATAGTTTTACAGGCAACACCTTCGGGAGTACCTTTCTATGAAAATTTCGGGTTCACTGATTTATTTCCGATAGCCGTTTATTCAAACACTGAAGATGTGTTCTAGGGGCTAGGGGTTAGGGATTAGGGGTTAGGGATTAGCTATCCCCTCTCCCCTACACCCTATACCCTATACCCTACTCTACCGCTACGGGTTCGGGAATGAATACGTTTTCAGTGTTTTCGGCCTGTTCATTCTTCCAGATAATTCCGAGACCTAAAGCAGTCATAGCCAATGCAACGATAGGATTAAGCCAGTTCATGAAGCAGTAAGGCAGGTAATCGAGCGTTGCAACTCCCAATACTGAACTCACGTAAACTCCGCATGTGTTCCAAGGGACTAATACGCTGGTCATAGTTCCCGAGTCCTCAAGCGAACGCGATAACATTACGGGAGCGAGTTTCTTACCGTTAGGCCAGGTACGTTCGTCAAAAGCACGCTTGAACATTCTGCCCGGTACGATAATCGACAAGTACTGTTCGGATAAAAATACGTTGGCCAAGAATGCAGACGCTAATACGGATCCGATTAACCCCGTAACACTCTTAACATGTCTCATCAGTGCATCGAGTATCACATCAAGGAAACCGCATACTTCCATTACACCGCCGAGCGACAACGCAACTACTATGAGGCATATAGTCTCTAACATTGATGTCATGCCTCCGCGAGTGAACAGCTGTGTCAGTAATCCTCCGACCTTAGCGAAAACGTCAGGTGTTACGGCAAGTGCGGGGCTTCCTGCGGTGAAAGCGTTTGAGAACGACTCAGCTACTTCTGCGATTGCTTCAGGTGTTGCAGCCTCAGCGAACGTTCCCAAATGAACGGGTACATAACCTGAGAATAACACTTCCATAGCCTCGTGAGCTGTTGAGCCTCTGAGGAGTGAAAGCACTAAACTTGCAGCTATGCCTGAAACTATACCGGGTATAGCAGGAATTTTCATGACGGCCATCATTATGACTACGAGAGGCGGAATGAATGCCCATAACGAAATGTTGAACTCAGCTCTCATCATGCTCTGGATTAATGCAATTCTTCCTCCGTCCGAACCCTGAGCCGAATCGCCCATCATGAAAGCGATTAACGCAGTGATTAAGAGAGTCGGAACAGTTGACCACATCATAGCCCTGACATGCTCAAAGAGTTCACTTCCTGCAACTGCAGGAGCGAGGTTTGTAGTGTCCGAGAGGGGGGAGATTTTGTCGCCGAAATACGCTCCCGAAATAACGAAGCCTGCCGTAATCGGAAGGGGTAATCCGAGACCTGCGCTTATGCCTATGAGGGCAACTCCTACTGTTGAGCTTGTAGTCCAGCAGCAGCCCGTAGCTATAGCGACAACGACGCTGATTATGAGTGAGGCCAGATAAAAATATCTTGGTGTCATAACTTCGAGGCCGTAATAGATCATAGTTGCTACTACACCGCTCTGTATCCAAGAGCCAACGAGACAGCCTACAAGAACGAGGATGACTATTGCCTGAATTGAGACCTGAATTGCGCCGGCCATACCTTTTTCGAGGTCAGCCCAAGAGCGTTTGAGGTAGAGTGCGCCTACCAGGGCAGCGAATATAGCCGCGAAAAGCAGGGGAACCTGAGCAGGTAGACCTAAGCCGAAGTGAGACCCTGATTCGAGTTCGACATCAACAACGCCGAACGTAACGATTAACGCGCTAACAAGGAGTACAGAAATCGACAGTAAAAAACTTGGACGCTTGCACAATGAAACATTCCTCCAAAAATAAAATAAGATGAATTGATGAAACTTTCTCCGACTATTCCCGACAGTGTCCGCCAGAACTTTTTGAGGAATGCTTTTTGCCTATTGGTCTTAACGGCTTAATGCGAAGAATTAAGAACGCGCAAAGTTTACAGCATTTTTGTGAAATTGCAAGATAGAATTTTTGCTGTTATCTGTTATAATTTCAAAGTTGTATAATGTCGGAAAACTTTCAGGAGTGTAAAAAAAATATTGCCTCCTGAAAGTTTTTTTGTGTAACAATAAAACAAACGGCTCAAACCGTAAAAGTCTGAGCCGCTGTCATAGAAACATCAGGTGAAAATTATTTTTTCAGAGTTAAAACTTCTTCAACAGGTAATCTCTTTGAGACGAACTGATTAATCTTTTCATCGGTCGGATAACCTAGAGCGATTCCCATTGCGATTATTTCATCATCAGGAATATTCATGTTTTTTCTGACTTCATCGGGGAACTTCACGATTTCATGTGCCGGAGTTGAACCTATACCCCTGTCGCAGGCGGCAAGCATTAATGTCTGAGCGAAAGCCCCGAGATCTATCAATGCCCATTGCGGTGCTGTTTTCGGAACAGTCAGGTAGACCATAGCAGAAGCATTGTAGAGAACTTTCTGGGAGAGGATAAAGGGCTTCAAATCTCCGAGAAAATCTCCCCAGTCTTTCATGAGCTGATCCTGACAGGCAACTGATTTTTCGCCCCAGTTATTACGGCTGACGGTCGGTATTTCGGAATTTCCTTTTTCCGCTTTGTCGACTCTTTCAAAATGCTCTGCCTTAATTTTTTTGAGGGTTTCGCCTGTTGCAATATAGACATGAGTTGCCTGTGCATTAGCCCATGAAGGTGAACGCTGTGCATCTTTAACGATTTCGCAGAGATCCTGTTCAGTTATCTGCTTATCGCTGAAAGAACGTTTGCCTATACGTTTTTTAACGACTTCATGAAACTCCATAATATATTCCTCCGTTCTTGAAAATACTTTGAAATTATATTGAACGGTCATGGCAAATTCAATTTGCAAATTCCTGAAACGGTCAAAATTTTTGACTGTTTTCATGTTTTGTACAGATAGGTTTTCAGTTCTTCAGGTACACCTGCTTCAAGAATATCCGCAAATTCTTCTATGGACATGGGCATATCGTTAATCAGCCAGTCGCATTCAAACTGAACAGTGCCGAAAACATAAAGTTTTATGAGAGCAGTTATTCTTGAGGGAAGTTTTTTGTTGTTATTGACGGACTTTACGAAATCATGCAGCAGCGTAAAATTGACTCTGAAAACATAGTTCAGAAAAGAATTATGCCCTGATGTACTTGTCAGAGCATTAATAAGATAGTGCCTGTTCTCAGCGAAATAACTCAGATTAGCGGTCAGTGCTTTGCGGAAATTAAAATCAGTATTATTGATTTTGCCTATAATATTTTTAACGGGCTCTGTATAAATCCACACAATCAAATCATATTTATCCTGAAAATAATTATAGAAAGTTGCTTTAGTCAGTCCGCAGTTTGTTACGATGTCCTTTATTGTTATTTTGTCTATGCTTTTCTTCTGCGTTAATTCTATGAACGACTTAGCAATCCATTCTTTTGTAGTAGTTCTGTGCTGCACGATTACGTATTTCCTCCCGGCTGTTCACTCCCATTTTCTGTAAATACCTGCCTGACGTTTAGCCTCAGCTTTTTTGGAGATGTGAGTGCCTAGAACTATGTTGCCGAAACCTTTGTGCTGTAAGAGTGATTTCATTCTGTTGATGAAAGGGCAGGGCAAACGGTGAGCATTTTCGGAACAAATACATGACGCGAAATGAAAGATGACATTATCTTTGCTGATGTTAGCTTTGCGTAAACGCATGGAGAGGTTTTCGAGCTTAACTGTAATGTTTCCGCAGCAGCCTACGCAGGTCATGGACATATAGTGAGTGCCTTCGGGGTAACCTGTGAATTTTCCTTCTCGGGCGTAAAAGTCATTCATACAGAGGAAACCCGAACAGCGTTTGAGAACGTCATCGCACTGGATAATAACGACTAATTGATTTGAGTTGCCTGTCATAAAATCACTCCTTAAAATTTTGAGTTGACATTAAGAAAATTATACCGTCAAAATATAACTTGGCCGTAATTATTTTTATAGTCTTCCGTATTTTCCTATGACATCATTGTCAACCGAAGGAGTAATTCCGTGAGAGGCCAGAAGGATTTTAGCGCGTTCCTCGTCCTCCTGTTTAACGTCAACATAATACACGTCCCTGTCAATGTAACCGCCTTCACCGAAATTTCTGGGGTCAAGTTTTGAGCCGCAGCCGCACGCACTCAGTGTGTCAACTGAGTAATGACCCGAACGTACTCCCCTGAAGCCTTCAGATTTGAGTAAGTCGGTGATTTGGGTGCAGGCGGATTTGTCTTTACGCTTGAAGATTGTTACTCTCTTTGTGAACCACATGATTTTGATTCCGTTACAGAAGACTTATAAAAAGTTATTAGCTTTCATGCTCCCTTCCTTGTTCTACGCGTCCGCTTTCGCATAAGCTACTTGCGTTTGGTGTAACGCTCCGAAGGCTTCAATTCCCCGCTAACGTACGGGTACATAAATCTCTACACACTGATAAGGTCGAGTATTTTACAGACAGAACCACAGTTCAGCTTGGTTTTCGCCTCTAAATTTTCTCTGTCCAACCGCCTATACTCAGTTCTCAATGAGACACCAATTAAGACGGAATTATACCAGTCGTTAGCAAAGTGAGCAAAAGTTCCTGTAACGTTTCTTCCTTTCATTAAGATTATAAAATTACAAATTACTTATAATATTTTATAATTTTTTGCTAACTGTTACTCAGCCCCCTATGTCAATTTCGTGAAGTATATCAGAGTTTTAATGTACAATATCCCCGTTTACCCATAACTCAGGAGGTTTAACCGTGAAAAAAATCACAGCAGTTTTAGCCCTGACACTCATACTCTCGTCATCACCGCCTCTTCAAGCCAAATATGACCCCCAGCACACTGTGTTGGCATTGAACATGGCGATAGTCTCAGTTCACCGAATACTGACCGCCGAAAACCGTGCCGTCCTCGAACAGGAGTATCAGAACATCATCAACAATCTCAGTTTAGGCAACATCGAGAATGATTCTGACATGACCGCCCTTTACCGCGATTTAATGTCCGTCATCACCTCAAAGCGAATCCGTGATGAAGACCGCAAACGCCTGATCTCCCATTACAACGCCTCAGAACAGAAACTCATCACTTACGCTATGTCCTCCGTC
>JAFTBA010000298.1 GCA_017458545.1 Synergistaceae bacterium
AAACAGTATCTTCACGCTCAGTGAGAATCCTCCTGCGAACCCTGCTCCCGTAAGCGACAACACTGCCATTCCCGGAGCGCGGCCCAATAGACACACTCACGACAGCGGCAGTATCTGCAGTTTCGTCCGACCTGCGAGAAAACATACAGCGTCATCAGGGAGTGCAGGCAGTAAAAATATCATGAAGAACGTCATATAACCTCCGTCTGAGATTACTTTGTCGAAACGCTGAATGATTGACTCGGGAACTATTTTACGGACCAGCGATATTCCCAGCAGTCTGGCCAAGACCATTGCGATAAGACTTCCGATTACGAGTCCCAAAGTGGTGAGTCCCCAGCCTTTCCAGAACCCGAAGATGAACCCTCCTGCGAATGCCGCTGCCTGTCCGGGTATAGGCGCAATTACCACCTGTAACACCTGAACCGCAACGAACAGCCATTCAGAACCCTCACCGAGTTTGCGGAGCTCGTCAGGGTTGTCGATGTAGTATGAAATTTGAGCGGTGAGGCTTTCGGGAATAATGAACCGTAAACACCATAACACTGCCCCTATAATCAGCATTATCACGAACGCAGGTATCAATATCATTACGAGTGATGTGAACTTGCGTTTAAGTATGTCAATAAAATCCTGTTTCGTTAATTTCATGATTATCATAAAAAAATGAGCATCAGCAGAAATTTTTACTGACTGATGCCCTTAGTATTCGGTTGAGTCTGAGGCTTATTACTTCCAGCCCATTGCGGCAATGCTTACCCATTCGCCGTCCTTGAAGAAACGCGCTCCTACAAGGTTAGTGCCGTTCGTATCCTTGAGGACGTTAACGCGGATTTTCCTGTCCTCAGCACGGTAATCCATCTCTACAAGCATTGAGTGCTGTCTGATCCAGCCCTTGTAGTAAATCCCTACTCTTGCACGCGTAATTCCGTCGCCTTTGTCGTAAGGTTTCTCGTCAAAATCTGCCTGAGCATCCTCAAGTTTTACAGTAGGATGAAAATCAGGGAGTACCCTTTCCTTTGCGAAAGCAAGAAAATCAAAATCTCCTTCTGCTTTTGCATCCTCTGAAACCGCTTCTTCTGCCCATGCCGCAAACGCACATACTAACACGAGCATCATTACCATAAGAACGCTTAATGCTGTCTTTCTCATTGTGTGAAAACCTCCTGAAATTTATGATTACTGCCGAAATTCTATCAGCCTCAACTTAAATGTCAAATGCTCATATCATTTCCTGACGCACACCAAAAGCAAATTACCCTCCTTCAGACTCACAACGGCATCATTCTCAGGCGATAATACTTCGTTGCTTATGCCGTACTGAAATTCAGGGGTAATCTCAGCGTCATTAAGATTATATTTAGCACCCGTTATAGTGATTCCCGAAGCAATCCCGGTAATGTTGAGCAGTGAAAAATATTTCCAGCCATGTTTGATTCGTACCGTTTCCCCTGCACTGATGATACTAATCTCGGAATAATCATCGGTAATCATTCCCCTCTTGCCGTTCACAGAGAGCATTAAGAGCGAATAAATATTCCCTAACGTCATATCCTCGCGTCCTCCGGTTACACCCGTCAGCAAAAACTCGTCATAACCCCTCCGCATTCCCTCCTTAACAGCAAATATAGTATCAGTATCGTCCTTAACGCAGGGCAAAACAATAACGTTATGCAAGTCTTCTGGCTTAGGGTGCGAATCGAAATCACCTGTTATCAGCGAAGGGGCTGCACCGAGTGAATCAACGTGTCTGAGTCCGCAGTCACAGTAAACAAAATAATCATCGTTACGGAAATATGAACGTATTAAATCATAGTTCCGAATCTCAGAGCCTCCTATTATCACGAAACGGCTCATTTTGTTTTAACCTTTCCAGCCCATATCCCAGAAACCCATCTCATAGAGCGAGCATTCACGGAAGATCTCTGCAAGGTGATTCAACTGCTCAACTCCGTAATCCTTCGCAGACCTCTCAAGGTATGACATTAATACATCGTTCAGTCCGCAATATTCTTCACCCGAATACGTCTTTATCCATGTGCCGTATAATTCGTGATTCACTGAGCCGGGATTGTTCTGTACGATTTTTTTTGCAATGTCCTCGTAGCTCAATGCACATGACAGAATAGCCGCAAGTATTTCGGGTTCGCCCTCCTCGTAAGCAACCCTAAGCATGTACGATGTATACGAGAGATTAGGGAGTTCCCTTTTTGTTGAGTCTAATTCCTCCTGAGTTACTCCCAGCCGTCCCATGTAACCCTTGTGAATGTTCATCTCAACGTTTGCAATAGCCTCAATCACTCCCGAAAACAAGCGCATTGTTTCGAGGCTCTTTGCTTTAGCTACACCTAGCGCAAAAACTTTGCTGTACTCGTTGAGATAATGATAATCCTGAATGATGTAACGTCTGAATTTCTCAGGGTCAAGCGTTCCCGTCTCAATCCCTTTAACAAAAGGATGGTTGTTATACTCAGGCCATATATCTGCGACTGAGGCCATAAGAATTTTTCTGATGTCAGGTTTCTCAGCGAACTTACCCGTCAGGTTAAACGAGTGATTCATAGGTCCGCAGCCCTTACCTAAATCAAGCATTGAACCCAGTGCTCCGGAAATATATTCCTTCGCAAGACTCACAGCCTCATCGAGCGCATAACCTTTAGCGAGGTTGGCGGCAATCGCGCTTGAGAGGGTACAGCCCGTTCCGTGAGTGTTGCGGGTATCAATGCGCCTGCCCCTGAACCACCTGAACGACTCATTACCTGTACACAGTAAATCATCGGCATCATTAACAGCATGGCCGCCCTTAACCAGGACACTGCAGCCGAAATCAGCGTTGATTTTTTCGGCGGCCCTCATCATTCCGTTAGAGTCGGTAATCCTCATACCCGACAGAATTTCGGCCTCAGGAATGTTAGGTGTTGCGACCGCTGCGAGCGGTAACAGTTCATCGGCAAGAGTCTTAACCGCGTCATCACTGATTAATTTCGAGCCGCTTGTCGATACCATTACGGGGTCAACAACAATATTTTTTGCGCCGTAAAATTTCAGTGCCTCCGAAATCGTGTGAATCAGCGGTGAGCTTGCAACCATTCCGATTTTGACGGCATCGGGGAAAATATCTGTGAATACCGCGTCAATCTGTGCCCTCAAAAATTCAGGCGCAGACTCCTGAATAGCTGTTACTCCCGTAGTATTCTGAGCAGTCAGTGCAGTTACAGCACTCATTGCGTAAACACCGTTCATA
>JAFTBA010000299.1 GCA_017458545.1 Synergistaceae bacterium
CGTAAAATTCGAGCCTCTTCCTGCACTCCTCGCGTCCCATAAGTTCAGCTACCTCAAAAATCCCGGGACTCACTTTCATTCCGGTTAATGCGAATCTCAAAGGCATTGCGTAATCCTTCATCTTAGCTCCTTCAT
Source organism: Synergistaceae bacterium (assembly GCA_017458545.1). Taxonomy (GTDB): domain Bacteria; phylum Synergistota; class Synergistia; order Synergistales; family Aminobacteriaceae; genus JAFUXM01. The sequence goes on from JAFTBA010000299.1 coordinate 136, forward strand.
GAGACCCTATCCATTCGCGCGCAACTACCTCAAGCTCTTCAGCTTTCCAGTTTTCATGCCTGATTACTTCCGTCATAAACGGCTTCAACTTTTCTTTGTCGATACCTTCGGCGTTCCAGCGTGCTTTAACGGGTTCAAACGACACAAAATAATCCGAGAACTCTGCCATTTCTTTAGCCGTTCTTCCCCTGCCGGCCATTAACGTTAATGCCTCCTCAAGGTACTTAACGCCTCTTTCAGACTCGACAGTTTCAACGGGCAATCCTGCTTCAACCCAGAAAGGTCTCACCATTGAGAGTCTCACTTCGGGCGCAAGTGCCTTCAAATGTTCCTGATTGATGTAGTTGAGTTTGTCGAAATCAAATACTGCTGCTTTCCTTGTAACTCTCGAAAGCTCGAAAAGTTCAGCAGCTTCATCACGGGTGAATATCTCTTTGTCATCACCTGCTGACCATCCAAGCAGCGCAAGAAAGTTGAACATTGAATCGGGCATGTAACCCATATCCCTGTACTCGTAAATGCTCGTTGCTCCGTGACGTTTGCTGAGTTTCTTTTTGTCGCGCCCTAGTATCATGGGCAGGTGTGCAAACACAGGTACATCCCAGCCCAATGCCCTGTAAATCAAAATCTGTTTGGGAGTGTTTGAGATGTGATCTTCACCGCGTATAACGTGAGAAATTTTCATGAGATGGTCATCAATTACAACAGCATAGTTATATGTCGGCATTCCGTCGCTCTTAATGATTACTATGTCCTTTAACTTGTCGCTGTCTTTCTCTTTAAGGCCGTCGCTCATTACGTCAATTTGTCCGTAAACCATATCATTGAACGATATATCCTGCCCCGGTTCAACCCTGAAGATTATTGCTTCGCCGTCCTTATAGGCTTTGCCCATTTCAACGAGCCTGTTCGCGTAATCACGGTAAATATCGAGGCGTTCGGACTGTCTGTAAGGACCGTAATTTCCTCCTATATCGGGGCCTTCGTCCCAATCTAGTCCGAGCCATACCATTCCCGACATGATAGTCTGTTCGTATTCTTTGGTTGAACGCGCTAAATCTGTGTCCTCAATCCTGAGAATGAATTTCCCATGATTATGCCTTGCCCAAAGCCAGTTGAACAATGCCGTATGACCTCCGCCGATATGTAACGCACCTGTGGGACTCGGTGCAAATCTCACTCTTACTTCTGACAAAATTACTCCTCCTGTTTTAATGAAATCTTTAATGCCGTGAAGATTATACCGCGTGAACTCTTGACCACTCAAAAATTCCCAGTGCAGCTGCAACACTTGCGTTAAGTGAGCTGACTCCCTGCTGTTTAATGGGAATGCGTCTGAGAATGTCGCAGTTCTCACGCACTAAACGCGATAATCCTTCGCCCTCAGCACCTATAACGATTGCGCAGCGTTCGGGGAGTTTATCACTCCATAAAGATTCGTCAGCTTTTCCGTCAAGCCCTACAGTCCAAAAATCAGCGGCCTTGAAACGCTCTATAGTCCTTGTAATATTGCTGACGGGAATCAGCGGAAGCCTTAGTGATGCGCCGGCACTAGTTTTGATGACGGTATCGTTTGGGATTGCCGAACGTCTTTTCGCGTAAACAACACATGATGCTCCGCCTGCTTCAGCCGAACGGATGACAGCACCGAGATTGTGAGGGTCTTCGATGTGGTCGAGTATAACGGCTAAGGAGGGGGATTTAGGGTCGAGGGTCTTGAGGAAATCGTCGAGGTCAAAAGTTTTGGCCTGAGTCAAACGGCAGATAACACCCTGATGTTTTTCACCGCCCGAAATTTTGTCGAGAGCTTCCGGGACAACGAGTCGGAAGGTAACGCCTGCGGTTTTTGCTGTGTTGATGAGTTCATCGAGGAACGGAGGACGGACGTTGTTAGCGATGAGGAGTTTGGCGCAGCGTGTTGGGGATTTTGTGAGGAGGTCGAGAACGGGTTTACGGCCTCTGCAAATGTCATCGGTCATAAATATCACTAACTTTCTGATTGAAATTTTCGTTTACGTTTGAATTATACGATGATGGGAGAAGTATTAGGTATTAGAGTACTGCCCCCGAAATAATTTCACGGGAGCAGTTTTCGTTTCTTATACAGCCTCCAAGTCCCTGCTCGCAACAATATCCGCATCAGTTCCGCAGACATTATGAATCAGCACCTGCCCTATCCTCACAGGAGCGTCAACCTCAATCCCTGCAACAGCCTCAGCAATCTCAAAGAGTTTCCCTTTTGGCGCAGGTGTCTTGCTCCTGACAGGGCAAACAGGCAGCTTACCGCCTTTGACTCTCACCGTTGAAGCAAATACTCTTCTGGGGTCTTTAACCTCTGACCTGGCATAGCTCGCACCCCTCGCGCAGGTATTGCCCTCAACCTTAACGACCTCGCCGGCATCGTCAAGCGTTACCGTTAATCCGCACCCCAAAGGGCACGAAACACAAATGAATTTCCTTTCCTCGCTCATCTTCTCACCCCCTATAACGGCTGAATGTCTATCGTTATTTCGCTGAGGTCTACGGCATTCCTTATCTGTTCAGCCTTAATATGTACCTCGTTCATTTCGCCCGGTCTCGCGTACCTCAATCGCTGTGAATACAAATCAGGTTCAGCAAAAACTTTACATGCCCCTTCAATAGGGTGTGTAACCCTCATGAATATCGTTGCGTCTGTCTCACCCGTTATATACTGCGGTGAATACAGCCTAACGTTTTCGCCGCCCTTAACGGGTATACGTTTAACATCAGCTGAAATCTTACCTGCAGCAAACTTGGCCGCGCTCGCTCCTGCTATTAAACCCTCATCACTCACGTTGTCAACAAGATCGTAAACTATCACCACGTTACCTGCCGCAAATATCGCAGGGTTGCTCGTCTGCAATAAGTCGTTCACTACAGGCCCTCCCGTTACGGGGTGAATGTCAACTCCTGCCATACGCGATAACTCGTTCTCAGGTATCAGCCCTATTGCAAGCAGTAATGTATCGCACTCAACATATCTCTCAGTCCCTTTAATCGGAGTCATATGGTCATCAACTTCAGCAACTGTTACTCCTTCGAGTCTGTCCTGACCGTGAATTTTTGTTACTGTAGTCTTGAGGTGGAACGGTATTCCGTAATCGTCAAGGCACTGCGCAATATTACGTCTTAATCCGCCAGGCCATGACATAACTTCGTAAACACCTTCAACTTCAGCACCTTCCCAAATCATTCGGCGTGCCATGATTAACCCTATATCACCTGAACCGAGAATCACTGCGCGTTTACCGGGCATATAGCCCTCCATGTTGACGAACCGCTGTGCTGTTCCTGCAGTGTAAATCCCTGAAGGACGTGTACCGGGTATTCTGATTGCGCCTAAAGGACGTTCACGGCAGCCCATAGTCAGAACTATTGCTGAAGGGTTAAGAGCTTCAATGCCTCTTTCCTTGTTCATAGTCCAAACTGTATTAGTCTCACGGTCTATCTGGAACACCATTGTGTTAGTACGAAACTCAACGCCCTCATCATGTGCCTGTTTGATGAACCTGTGCATGTATTCAGGGCCTGTCAGTTCCTCTTTGAACGTCCTAAGCCCGAAACCGGGATGTATACACTGCTGAAGTATTCCGCCTAAATCCCAATCGCGTTCAACAACTACTACGCGCTCAGCACCTTCACGCCTTGCCCCTAAACCTGCAGCAACTCCTGCGGGGCCTGCTCCGATAATCAGTACGTCAATTCTCTCAATCATTTCGACACCGCCCCTTTCTTTCGGTTCAACAAAGGCTCTTTTGTTTTTCCCGTGAGAAGTTTTGACTCTCCGCCGTGCCTCGTAATTTCGTCCAAAGGTATACCCAGTTCACGCGATAAAATCTCAGCGACTCTAGGACAGCAGAAGCCTCCCTGACATCTTCCGGTGCCGGCACGGGTCATCATCTTAACCGCCGTAATAGTCCTTGCCCCTCTGCGTATAGCCTCAAGCACTTGTCCTTCTGTTACTGTTTCACAGCGGCAAACGATTTGAGCGTAAGCAGGGTCATTCTCGGCGAGCTTTTTGCGTTCGGCCATGTCCATGTACAGGAAGCGCGGAATGTTCCTGCGTTCGGGAATGAATTTATCGTTGGGAGTCAATGTTACTCTGTCGGCAAGTTCGGATTTAATCATGTCAGCAATGTACTCGGCTATTGCAGGTGCTGAAGTGAAACCGGGTGATTTAATCCCTGCAGCGTTGATGAAGCCTCTGGGCTTTTCGAGTGCTGAAATCTCGAAGTCCCCCGACTCAGTATTAGCTCTTACTCCTGCGAAAGTAGTAATGTTCATGTTGACGGGAAATTTAGGGACGAGTCTTCTCGCACCCTTGAGGACTTCAGCGAGTCCTTCGGGAGTCGTTGAACGGTCTTCAGGGTCATCCTGTTCTGTTGCAGTAGGGCCTGACATTAAATTTCCTTCAGCAGTCTGCAAAACAGTAATTCCCTTTCCTGCTTTTGATGGACATGCGAACAAAAAGCTGTGAATGAATCCCTGAGTAGTCCTGTCCAACAAATAGTACTCGCCTTTTGTAGGAATGATTCTGAAACTCTTATCCCCTGCCCATGATGCTATCTCGCCTGAATGAACACCTCCTGCGTTAATCACAACGGGTGCAATGAACTCACCTTTATCGGCTGAAACTCCTCTGATGTCTCCTTTGTCGTCAAACAACAGACCTGTTGCAGCGGTCTCAAGGAACAGTTCAGCACCGTTAATTTTCGCGCTCTCTATCATTGCGTTGACGGCCTCAAAATTGTTGATGATACCGGCTTCGGGCGACCATAACGCAGCAATTATGTCGGGTGAAACGTTAGGCTCTTTAGTTCTGAGTTCATCGCCAGAAATTATTGCGAGACCTTCACAGCCGTTAGCCTTACCCTGTTCGAGCAATAACTCAAGGTGTTTAACTTCGTCATCGTTGAACGCGCAGACGTAAGAGCCGCATTCGTTGAGGTGAACGTCAAGAATATCCTTGAGTTTGTGCCATAACCTGTTGCCTTTAACGCAGAATTTTGCTTTGACGGTTCCGGGTTTGTCATCGAATCCTCCGTGTATCATTGAGCTGTTAGCACGGCTCGCACCTGAAGGAAGTTCGGAGGCTTTATCGATTACGGCGATTTTGAGTTTATATTTTGAGAGTTCGCGCGCAATAGATGCACCTGTTATTCCCGAACCTATTATCACAATGTCATAGTTCATGAAATTTTTTACCCCCCTTAAAAATTAAAGCCCCGCTTTTCACAACGAGGCCGTTTTTAGGGATTAGGGGATAGGGGTTAGGGACTAGGGGGTAGAGGTTAGCTATCCCCTACACCCTGTACCCTATGCCCTACACCCTATACCCTGTCCTTTAATCTGTCCAAGCTCTTGATTTTTCGATTGCTTTCTGCCAGCCCTTATAGGCTTTCTCGCGTTCGTCAGCAGGAAGTTCAGGGTTAAACTTTCTGTCCTGCGCCCAGTTAGCGCGAATATCTCCCTCGTCTTTCCAGAAACCTACAGCGAGTCCTGCCGCGTAAGCTGCACCGAGCGCAGTAGTTTCATTGACAACGGGACGAACAACATCAGCTCCGAGAATGTCGGCCTGTAACTGCATGAGAAGATTATTGACGACAGCACCGCCGTCAACTTTGAGTGCAGTGAGCTTCTTGCCTGAGTCCTTCTCCATAGCCTCGATAACGTCCCTTGTCTGGTAGCACAGACTCTCAAGCGTTGCCCTGATGATGTGTTCTTTGCGGACGTAACGTGTAAGTCCGACGATTGCACCTCTAGCAGTCATGTCCCAGTAAGGTGCGAATAACCCTGAGAACGCAGGAACAAAGTATATTCCTGCCGAGTCTTTAACTTTACCTGCGTAGTACTCTGTTACAGGAGCGTCATCAACCATTTTGAGGTTGTCCCTTAACCACTGAATAGCAGCTCCTGCAATAGCTATTGAACCTTCGAGGGCGTAATAGCATTTGCCTTTTTCACGCGAGTAAAACGCTGTCGTTAAGAGTCCGTTCTTTGAGGGTATAGGCTTGTCGCCGATGTTCATCAGCATAAAGCACCCTGTTCCGTAAGTGTTCTTAGCTTCGCCCTCGCTCAAACATGCCTGTCCGAACAACGCTGCCTGCTGGTCGCCCAAGTCTCCTGCAACAGGTATCTCAGCTCCGAAAGGCCCGTCCTTTTTGGTCATGCCGTAAACAGCACTTGAGGGCATAATTTTGGGGAGCATTGACGCAGGGATTTTGAGTTCGTCCATCATGGTCTTGTCCCATTCGCATGTTGCAATGTTCATGAGAAGTGTACGTGAAGCGTTCGACACATCGGTTACATGAACACCTCCGTTTACACCGCCCGTTAAGTTCCAGATGAGCCACGTGTCAGTGTTGCCGAAAAGTAATTCGCCCTTCTCAGCTTTTTCGCGCGCACCGGGAACGTTATCGAGTATCCAGCGGATTTTAGTGCCTGAGAAATAAGGGTTGATGAGTAAGCCTGTTATATCTTTGACTTTGCCCTCACCCTTTTCATTCTGACCCCAGCCGGGTTTCTTGAGCCATTCGGCGCAGAAATCCTGAGTCCTAGTGCACTGCCAGACGATTGCGTTGTAAATGGGTTTGCCCGTTGCTTTCTCCCAAACTACTGTAGTCTCACGCTGGTTAGTGATACCTACGGCTGCTATTTCATCGGGTGAAGCGTTAACGGCTGAGAGTGCGCCCCTGATAACGTCCTGAGTTCTGCTCCAAATTTCCATTGCATTGTGTTCGACCCAGCCGGGATGAGGGAATATCTGTTCGTGTTCCATCTGGTATGAACCTGCAGGCTTTCCGTCCTTCGTGAAAAGCATACAGCGTGTGCTTGTAGTTCCCTGATCTATAGCGGCTACATATTTTTTGTCTGCCATCGAATTTTTGACCTCCTGTTTAATTTCCGACTGTGTTACTGCTGCGGAATTGCTGTTGTCTTTCCTGCTTCCGAAAAGTTTGAATAACATTGCTCTTAATCCTCGTGTGAAAAATTGCGGGGGCTGTTTAACGTTTAACCTCTAAGCTACATTATGCCGAATGCGTGGCAGAAGAAGTATGCTACAACTGCACCGGCCAACGGGCCAAGTACGGGTACCCATGAGTAAGCCCAGTCCGAATCTCTTTTGCCCGGAATCGGGAGAACGAAGTGTGCGATTCTGGGTGAGAGGTCTCTCGCAGGGTTGAGCGCGTAACCTGTCGGTCCTCCGAGTGCCGCGCCTAATCCGTAAATAATTCCGGCAACGAGGAAAGTACCAACTCCTGGTGTGAAACCTGCCTTTGTCGCAACACCCTCAGAGAAGACGCACATAATCAGCGTAACAAGGAAGAACGTAGCTATTGCCTCAGTGAGGAAGCAGCAGGGAAGGCTGCGCTCTGCTTCGCTCTTGTTGGGGGCTGTGCAGAATACTCCGAGCTGTGCGCTGGGGTCAGAACCCTTCCAATGATCCAGGTAAGCGAGCCACACTACAACGGCACCGCAGAAGCCTCCGCACATCTGAGCAATGATGATGCTGAACGCTTCGCCCCATGAGCCGTAAGTGCCGGCGAGAGTCTTTGCGACCGTAACGACGGGATTCAAATCACCCTGAGGTGATCCGAGACCGTTTGCTGCGAAGACACCGAGTCCGACAGCCCAAGCCCAGCCCCAGCAGATATGAACCCAGTTAGAGCCGTTAGCTTTTGAATCTTTGAGAACGAGGTTAGCGACATTGCCGTCACCGAAGACGACAAGAACGAGTGTACCGAAAAATTCGCCTAAAACAGGTCCGGGTGTAAACATTTCAATGATGCCTCCTGTGCAATTTTTGTAGTACGCTGCAAAATATTCCGTGAAAATTCTTCGCACTGTCTGCCCCCGCAGAAAG
>JAFTBA010000300.1 GCA_017458545.1 Synergistaceae bacterium
GTATCACATAAAAATTGCCAAAGAAGAAATAAATGTAAGCGGATAAGGTGTAACAACCTTTACCGGATAGAGGCTGAAGTAAACCAGCCCCAGAGAATAAGGGTATTCTGAAGCGGTAGTATGCGAGTTCAGACATTTAGCCCGTGTATCAAACTTCTCTGAAAGCTCGCGACACGCGAAGCGGCAGATACTTTAGTCGTGAGTTGTTTACGGGTAGTCATTATCTCCCGAAAATAAGAGTTAGGCTTTGTGAAAACGCCCATCAAAAAATCCCCCGTCATTACAACGGGGGACTTTCTTATTCCCTAAACCCTAAACGCCAGTTCCTAATTCTTATCGCTGAACTCTGCGTCAACGGTATCACTGTCATTAGCTGATGAGCTTCCCTGACCTGTTCCTGCGTTAGGGTTAGCACCTGCGTTTGCTCCGGTATTCTGGTAGAGCCTTGACCCGAACTCCTGCATAGTTTTCATGAGGTCATCTTTGCCAGATTTCATGCCCTGTTCGTCATTAGTCTCAATCGCTTTCTTGAGCGCGTCAATCTTCGAGTTGACTTTGCCCTTCTCCTCAGGGGTCATCTTGTCCCCTAAATCCCTCATCAGTTTCTCGGCACTGAACACCGCACTGTCAGCCTCGTTCTTTGCTTCAGCGCTAGCGCGTTTCTTCTCGTCCTCACTGGCATGGTCTTCAGCGTCTCTCTTCATGCGTTCGATGTCATCTTTCGAGAGGTTTGACGACTGAATTGTTATCTTCTGCTCTTTGCCTGTGCCTTTGTCTTTTGCCGAAACGTTAAGTATACCGTTAGTGTCGATGTTGAACGTAACCTCAATCTGCGGTATTCCTCTGGGAGCAGGTGCAATCCCGTCAAGCGTGAACTGTCCTAACTGGACATTATCCCTAGCCATAGGTCTCTCACCCTGAAACACTGCGATCTCAACCTGAGGCTGATTGTCTGCGGCTGTGGTGAACACCTGAGAAGCCTGTGCAGGAATTGCAGTGTTCCTCTCAATCATCTTCGTCATGACTCCGCCGAGCGTTTCAATCCCAAGCGTCAGCGGCGTAACGTCAACCAACACTATATCTTTGTGGTCTCCCTTGAGGATTGCACCCTGAATCGCAGCACCTGCGGCAACGCATTCATCGGGGTTAATTCCTTTAGTGGGTTCTTTGCCGAGAAGATCAACGATTTTCTTCTGCACCATAGGCATACGTGTTGAGCCTCCGACGAGTAATATTTTGTCAACCTCCGATGCTTTGAGTCCTGAATCCTCTAACGCCCTCTGTGTGGGCTTAATCGTCCTGTCGAGTAAGTCAGCGGTCATCTCCTCGAACTTAGCGCGGGTGAGTTTCATCTCAAGGTGCTTAGGCCCTGTCTGGTTAGCAGTTATGAACGGAAGCGATATAGTTGTTTCGGTCATGTTCGAGAGTTCGATTTTCGCTTTTTCTGCTGCCTCGCGTAACCTCTGCATGGCCATGCTGTCGTTCTTGAGGTCAATACCTTCGGCCTTTTTGAACTCGGCAACTATCCATTCGACTATTCTGTTGTCCCAGTCATCACCGCCGAGCCTGTTATCACCTGCAGTAGCGAGCACCTCAAAAACTCCTTCGCCCACATCGAGTATCGACACATCGAAAGTACCTCCGCCCAAGTCGAAAACAAGTATCTTGTGTTCATCCTTCTTGTTCTCGCCGTAAGCAAGACATGCTGCTGTAGGTTCGTTAATGATTCTGAGGACTTCGAGACCTGCAATAGTTCCTGCGTCCTTAGTGGCCTGACGCTGTGCATCGGTGAAGTATGCAGGTACAGTAATAACTGCCTGAGTAACCGTTTCCCCTAAATAATCCTCAGCGTCTCTCTTGAGCTTCTGAAGAATCATCGCTGAGATTTCCTGAGGAGTATATTTCTTGCCGTCAATCGTTACGCGGTAATCGGTACCCATTTCGCGTTTGATTGACATGATTGTTCTGTCGGCGTTGACGATTGCCTGACGTTTAGCGAGCTGACCAACGAGCCTTTCGCCGTCCTTAGTGAACGCTACAACTGAGGGAGTTGTTCTTGCGCCCTCATTGTTGGGAATTATAGTTGTCTGGTCGCCTTCCTGTACTGCTATACATGAGTTTGTTGTTCCTAAATCTATTCCTACTACTTTAGCCATGATATTTAATTATCTCCTTTGGTCTTGAAATTTTCTGCCATATATTTTGTGATTGAGGCGCAGCGTTCCGCAGTGCTTGCCTCAAATTTCCTGTAATCCTCAACAGATGTGCCTATTTTGTCTGAAATTGCCCTGATTATTATGAACGGTACATTATTCAGATAACATACCTGAGCTATAGCACCTGCTTCCATTTCAACGCAGTTTCCGCCGAAAAGGGATATTATTCTGTTGAACTTTTCGCGTTCCGATAAAAACTGATCCCCGGTGCAAATTCTTCCCTCAACAACCTGTATTTCAGGTGCTACAGCGTGAACAGCTTTAACGGCTTCATCCCTGAGCGTTCTGTCGGACTCGAAAGCGTATTTACCCGTGTAAGGTATTTCGCCTGCTTTGAAGCCTATGTGTGTTACGTCATAATCATGCTGAACAACGTCAGTAGCCACTACAATGTCACCGATGTTGAGACTGTTATTCAAAGCACATGCGACTCCTGAGTTTACAATGTGGCTGACATTGAAAAGGTCTATAAGCATCTGCGCGCAAATTCCTGAGTTTACTTTACCCATTCCGCATTTGACTATAACAACGTCATTACCGCCTAATTTCCCTTCGCAGAACTCCATACCTGCCTTAACGATTTTACTGGTAATCACTGCATTTTCCTTCAGCAATTTGACTTCAACGTCCATAGCTCCGATTATGCCTATTTTGACATCAGCATAAGCGCAGGACTGAACGAGCATTAACACAGCGATACACGTAAAAATAAACTTCTTCATCATCAATTCACTAAATGCTCCTTTTACTTTCTGCCTACAATAACTTTTGACGGACGCAAAACCCTGTCATCGGTCCTGTAACCTTTGAGGAGTTCGCGTATGATTTTGCCGTCAAGCTCAGGATTGTCAACTTCCTCAGTACCTGAAGCATCATGAAGCGAGGGGTCAAAATTTTCGCCTTGAGCTTTTATGAC
>JAFTBA010000049.1 GCA_017458545.1 Synergistaceae bacterium
CCGTCAGGAGCGCAGCATATGTGTAACAAAATACTTTTCATCAAAAAATCTCCGTTCAAAGAGTGATATTATTGCTGAAATTCTATCAGGAGGAACAATAATTTATGCAGAAAGATTCAAAAATTTACGTAGCAGGCCACAAAGGTATGGTCGGATCATCAATCGTCCGTGAACTTAACCGTCAGGGTTATACGAACATAATCACTAGGACTCATTCTGAGCTGGACTTAACACGTCAGTCAGAGGTCGAAAATTTCTTCGTTCAGGAAAAACCAGAATACGTTTTCCTTGCTGCCGCCAAAGTCGGAGGTATCGCAGCAAATTCTTCAGCACTTGCTGATTTCATGTACTACAACATGATGATTGAGATGAACGTAATACACTCAGCGTTCTCAAACAGCTGCAGGAAACTCGAATTTCTCGGTTCATCATGCATTTACCCGAGAATGTCCCCTCAGCCGATAAAAGAAGAATACCTACTCTCAGGTTATTTGGAGAAGACCAACGAAGCATACGCCCTCGCTAAAATCTCAGGTCTCAAATACTGCGAGTACCTCAATACCCAGTACGGCACTGATTATATTTCGGTAATGCCCTGCAACTTATACGGCCCTAACGATAACTATCACCCCGAACATTCACACGTTATGCCCGCATTAATCAGGCGTTTCCACGAGGCAAAAATCTCAGGTGCTAAATCCGTAACCTGTTGGGGAGACGGAAGCCCGTTAAGGGAATTTCTTTTTGTTGACGACTTAGCTGAGTTATGCGTTTTCCTCATGAACAACTATTCAGGGAATGAGACAGTCAATGCAGGTACAGGCCGTGAGATTACGATAAAAGGACTTACTGAACTTGTTGCTGAAGTCGTAGGTTATTCGGGCGAAATTCTCTGGGACACTTCAAAACCTAACGGTACTCCGCGAAAAGTTCTTGACATTAGCAAGGCTGAGTCGTTAGGCTGGAAGTATAAGACGGGTCTTAGGGACGGCATTAAACTTTCTTACGAAGATTTCTTAAAGCATAGGGATTAGGGGTTAGGGATTAGGGATTAGCTATCCCCTCTCCCCTACGCCCTACACCCTAGTACTTGCTAACTGACCGCACGCAGCCATAATGTCAGTGCCTCTTTCCTTTCTGAGTTCAAACTCAATCTTGAGTTCGGTCAATGCGTTACAGAACGCTTTGATTCTCGAACTGTCAGAACGTTTCAGCTCAGGCCGTGAAGGTATAGGGTTGAACGGTATGAGGTTGATATAGGGTTCGAGGCCGTCAAGCAATGCAGCTGTTTCGTAAGCGTATTCGGGCGAGTCGTTAACGCGGTCGATGAGTGCGTATTCGATTGTGATACGTTCGCCCGTTCTTTCGCGGTAACGCCTCAATGCGTTCACGAGGCTCTGAAGAGGGTACTGTTTGTTGACGGGCATTAACCGCGAACGTAACTCGTCATTAGGCGCGTGAAGTGATAGCGATAACCTTATGGGTATCTCGAAATCAGCAAGGTCTTCAATCCCGGGCACTATGCCCGAAGTTGAGACAGTTATGTGCCTGGCTCCTAAGTTGCGCATGTTCTTGTCATTCAATGAACGTATTGCCGAAAAAACATTGTCCTCGTTCAGCAAAGGCTCACCCATTCCCATGAAGACGATATTGTTTATGTCAGCACCGTTAATCTTCTCCATCATCAGAAACTGACCGAGTATTTCACCCCTCGTTAAATTCCTAGTGAAACCGTTAGCTCCCGTTTCGCAGAATGTACAGCCTAACGGACAGCCTGCCTGCGATGATATACACGCTGTCTTATGGCCTCCGTGATTCAATAAGACTGATTCGACTCTTGCTCCGTCATTAAGACTCCATAAATATTTTCGTGTACCGTCTTTTGATACCTGCTGACGGAGCATTATAGGGAGGCTCATCAGAATATTATCGTTTAATTTTTCGCGCAGGTCTTTGCTCAAGTTGCTCATTAAGTGGTAATTGAACTCTTTTTTTGAATATATCCATTGACAGACCTGAGAGGCTCTGAATTTCTGTTCGCCCCAGTCCGCAAATAATATCTGCCAGTCGTTAAGAGTCATTTCAAGTGCGTAGTATTCCATAAAAATTAATCCTCCTCTGTTATAATCGTTACAGTCGTTCATTATATCTCACCAAAATCGGAGGATAGTTTCATCTTGGGAAAAGTAGTAAAAAATCTTGGGCTTTATCTGGTGTTAGTGCTTGTTGTCGTTACTATGGTCAACACGTTCTTAACACCCGAAGAAGTCCAGAAACAGTATGACGAAACAAGCTACAGTCAGTTCCTCGAAGACTTAGACGCCGGGAAAATACGAATACTCCAAATCCGTAACAACACTGTCCCGGGCGAATCAAGTTCAGCAACATTACAATACGAATTTCATGACGGCCAAAGGTTTTTGACTTACGGCCTCGATGTTGCAGATATTGCCGACAGGGCTGCCGCTAAAGGCGTAATGGTTACTGTCGAAGCTCCTCAGAAAAATACCTGGCTCGTATCTCTGATGACTTCACTGTTCCCGACGCTGCTGCTCATAGGAGTCTGGATATACTTCCTCAACAACATGCAGGGAGGCGGAGGACGTGTTATGTCATTCGGCAGGAGCAAGGCAAAATTATTCCTCGACAACAAGCCCAAAGTTACATTCAATGACGTTGCGGGCTGTCAGGAATCGAAAGAGGAGTTACAGGAAGTAATACAGTTCCTCAAAGACCCCGAAAAGTTCAAGAAATTAGGCGCAAAAGTTCCCAAAGGCGTTTTGCTCGTAGGCCCTCCAGGTACGGGAAAGACTCTTTTAGCCCGTGCCGCAGCAGGTGAAGCTGATGTTCCTTTCTTCAGTGCCAGCGGTTCTGATTTTGTTGAAATGTTCGTCGGAGTCGGTGCAGCTAGAGTCAGAGACCTCTTTGAGCAGTCGAAGAAGTACCAGCCGTGTATCATTTTCATTGACGAGATGGACGCTGTCGGACGGCACAGAGGTGCAGGACTCGGAGGAGGCCATGACGAACGTGAACAGACATTGAATCAGCTGCTTGTTGAGCTTGACGGTTTCGATGACACTAACACAACGATACTCATTGCTGCGACTAACAGACCTGATATTCTTGACCCTGCGCTGTTAAGACCGGGAAGGTTCGACAGACATATTACTGTTGACCGCCCCGATGTTAAAGGCCGTGAGGAAATCCTGAAGGTTCACATGAAGGATAAAGTTTTTGCAGATGATGTTGACGTTGGAGTTTTGGCGCGGAGGACTCCCGGTCTTGTAGGTGCTGATCTGGCCAACCTCGTCAACGAAGCTGCGTTGCTTGCAGCCCGTCACGGCAAGGACAAAATCGGCATGGATGATTTAGAGGAGGGGATCGAGCGCGTAATGGCAGGCCCTGAACGCAAGAGCAGAATCCTTAACGACCGCGAACGCAAAATCATTGCTTACCACGAAACGGGACATGCGATCGTCGCAAAAGTACTCCCGGGAGCAGACCCCGTTCACAAAATATCAATCATTCCCAGAGGACACGCGGCATTAGGTTATACATTGCAGCTCCCTGAGGAAGACAGGTTCTTGATGTCGAAGTCCGAACTCATGAACAGAATATCTATTATGTTGAGCGGACGCGTCAGCGAAGAAATAGTGTTTAACGATGTAACCAGCGGTGCAGCTAATGACCTTGAACGCGCAACTCAGACAGCCCGTCAGATGGTTACGCAGCTCGGAATGAGTGAGACTATAGGACTCGTTAAACTCGGCAACAAACGCGAGGAAATTTTCTTAGGGCGCGACATTTCTGAGGACAGGAATTACAGCGAGCAAATAGCATACAAGATTGACCTTGAGGTCAAAGCGATAATCGATGAGTGTTACGAGAACGCTAAAGAGATTCTCACATCGAGGCGCGCACTCATGGATAAGATTGCTGACGTACTGCTTGAACGCGAAGTGATTGACGCTGAGGAATTTGACCGCCTCATGAAAGAGGGCACGATTGATTTGACGAAGAATGAAACCAATGTTGACGCGGAAAATTCCGTTAATGCCCCTGATATTCCCGAAATGCCCGACATCAGGGTAGATACACTCCCTAAAACAGGAAGGGATTTTCTGGCCTAACTTGACGGCTTAAAGTTGTTGGGCAATAATTAACGTGTTTTCGTTGGGATGTCGTCCAAAGGCAGGACGCGGGACTTTGGATCCTGTAATGATGGTTCGAATCCATCCATCCCAGCCACACGACTTGAAGAGGTGATGCACGTCATGAGTAATCTTTGCGTTCTCATCATGGCCGCAGGTAAAGGAACAAGAATGAAGAGCGCACTGCCTAAAGTCTTACAGCCTGTGCTTGACCGTCCTATAATCGACTACGTTATAAGCAATGCACAGTCAGCAGGAATAATGCCCGAAAATATCGGAGTCCTTGTCGGTTCGGGCGGTGAACTTGCCGAACAGCACATAACCCGAAATTTCCAGTCAGTAAAAATATTATGGCAGCATGAACAGTTAGGTACGGGCCACGCTGTTAAATCGGCGCGGGATTGGTGGAAGAATTATGATGACCTCGTTGTGCTTAACGGCGATTTACCCTTAATGAAAACCGAAAGCCTACGCGAATTAGTATCATCAGCAGGAAAAAATGACTGCACTGTTATTACGTTCGAGGCTGAGAATCCGGGAGCTTACGGGAGGATTTTGAGGGGAGAAAATTCGGTGTCTATTGTCGAATACAAAGACGCTTCCGAAGAACAGCGCAAAATTCACGAAGTAAACGCAGGGTGTTATATCTTCAAAGTAAAATCACTGCTCGCAGTAATAGACTCAATCAACAACAACAATTCACAGAACGAATACTACATCACAGACGCATTAGCCCTCATGAACGAAAAAGGAATGTCAACAGGAGCATTAATTCTTCCCGAAAAGGAAATGCAGGGAGTTAATACCCAATCCGAACTCGCAAACGTAACCCGAATAAAACGCTTTGAGATTCTCGAACGCCTCATGAACAACGGAGTGAGGATTGTTGACCCTGAGAGCGTATACATCGGTGAAGATGCAGTTATTGCGCGTGATGTCGTCATAATGCCTAACGTACAGATTTGGGGACGCTGCATAATCGGTGAAGGTTCATACATAGGTTCAGGCTCAATAATAACTCGCTCGGTTCTGGGCTCTCACGTTGTAGTAACGGCTTATGCGGTAATCGAGAACAGCATACTCAGCGATGACTCTAAGGCAGGACCGTTCTGTTATATACGCGACGGCTCATACCTTGAGGAAAAAGCGTTCGCAGGAAAATTCGTAGAACTCAAAAATTCACACATCGGTAAAGGCTCGAAAGTCCCTCACCTTTCATACATGGGCGATGCAACATTAGGCCATGACGTGAACATAGGGGCAGGAAGTATAACATGCAACTATGACGGTGAGAGAAAGAATAAAACGTTTATCGGCAACAACTGTTTTGTAGGCTCTAATACAATGTTCGTGGCACCTGTTGAATTATCAGACGGTGCAGCGACAGCAGCAGGTTCCGTGATAACCCAGAGAGTACCCGAAAATTCATTGGGAGTAGGGAGGGCAAGACAGAAAAATATCGCGGACTGGTCATTACGTAACCGTCACCACAATACAACAACAGAAGGGGAGAAATGATTATCATGTCCAGAGGAAACGGCCTAAAGATAATATCAGGGAATGCGCACCGTGAATTTTCACAGAAGGTAAGCAATGAACTCGGAGTGCCTTTAGCAGATGTAAGGAGCTTCAAGTTTTCGGACGGCGAAACAGGTATACGTTTCGGGGAGAGCGTGAGAGGAGCTGATGTGTTCATCATACAGCCTACATGCAGCCCTGCGAACGAACGTATAATGAACCTGCTGATAATGGCTGACGCTGTGAAACGTGCTTCAGCAAATTACGTGAACGCTGTGATACCGTACTTCGGTTATTGCCGGCAGGACAGGAAGGCCAAGCCCAGAGAACCTATAACGGCAAAGCTGGTAGCGAATCTGATTGTTCACGGAGGGATAGACAGGGTATTAACGGCGGATTTGCACGCAGGACAGTTACAGGGATTTTTCGATATACCTGTGGATCATCTGACTGCCATGAATCTTTTTGCCGATCATTTCCGTGAATATCTTGCCGATGAACTTGGCGAGGGTAAAGTAGTTGTAGTATCACCCGATGCCGGAGGTGTAGCGAGAGCGAGAAGGTTTGCGATGAAACTGAATGTTGACATAGCTATAGTCGACAAGAGACGGTCGCATGATATTGCGAACGAGTCCAAAGTGATGGACATTGTCGGGAACATTCAGGGTAGGACAGCGATATTAGTTGATGATATTATCGACACGGCCGGGACTATCTGCCATGCTGCTGACGGACTGATGGAACGGGGCTGTAAGAGAGTGTTTGCGTGTGCAACACATGCAGTGCTTTCCGGGAATGCTATGGAGAATATAGGGAAGTCAGCAATAGAGAAGATGATAGTGTCTGACACAATACCGCTGACTGAGGAGAAGAGAACGGAGAAGATATTGCAGCTTTCGATTGCGCCTGCGTTTGCTGAGGCGATAAGGAGAGTGCATGAGGAATTGCCGTTGAGTCAGATGTTCGAGTAAGGACAGGAAGAAAAAACAATGCCCCCGATGATGAGTCGGGGGTAATTTTATGTCTTAATGCTGCTGTTAAATTCAGTATGAGAATTTTATAAAAATGAAAATCAAAACATATGGACAAGAAAAACTATGCTATAATATTTTTAAGTGATGAATTTATCATTAAGCACTCGACCGTTCGGGTATAACCCGTTTTTATCGAATCTTGTCCGCTGATTATTATAGCATAGCGGAGGAGAGCGCGATTATTGGCCGTGTGCTTAGGTTTTGCGCCTTGTAGTTTCTTCGTGAAGTTGGGGCTGTTTGGCGCAACCGTTTTCTGTAATCATGTTGGGAGGTAATAAAATCATGTTAAAGTCAGCCAAAAGATTCATTGCAGCTTTATGTTTTGTCGCGTTTATAGCCTCTTGTGCTTTCGCAGAAAATCCCTTCAGAGTTTACCCGGAAGGATTTGGTCCAAAGATAAAGGGCTTCCAGCTCGGAATGAGACTCAGCCTTAAAGACCTAGCAGAATTTGCCGGGAGTCTAGTGAATGACAGGAATTTTCAGGATAAGCCCGTTACCATTAAGATAATGAGAGACAATTACTCACACGAGAGTGAAGACTACATCAAAATTACTCTGTTTAGTGAGATTCTGATGGACTCAGGTTTCTTAGCAGAAGATAATAGCGCAGATTTCGAGCTTCCAGAAGGCTTAACCGAAGGAGACACGGACACAAAAGTAGGCTCAGAGGAGATAAGTGAAGAAGAAATTTGGTCGTGGACAAAGTTTAAACTTAGTGGAAGAGGGTCATATTCGGACTTGCTGAATGAAAAGAACCTGCTGCATGTTCTGCAGAAAATTGAGCAGCGCGGCTACCGTTACGCCTTTATTACACAGAATGGCGGCTTTGATCAGGTGAGATACTTTCGTCTCAGCTCTGGCAGGATAGATATGCTGCGTTACTTTAAGGGCGATTTCGGCGCGGCAGGGATGACTGACAATGAATTTCTGCCTGTTTTCCTCCGTGCTTATGGCATCAGCAATACTTCCACCATTAACGATGAGGTAATCTGTAGGAATCCCCGTGAAGGCTGGCAGTTGAGATATGTCCTGCAAAGCTTATTGTTCGGGGGCGTTGTCATGGTCGAGGCTATCGAGCTTAACCGTCCTACGTTCGATTGATCATAATGAGAGCATAGTAGACATAAAAACACAATCCCCCGGCAAAAAACACCGGGGGCAAATTTTTTTCCCAGTCAGCAAAAAATCCCCCGTCATTCTCAGACAGGGGACGCAAAATTTTTACACCGCAGGACTCGCTCGTCCCTTCATGTACTGCACAGTGAACACAAACCCCACAAGCATTAACCCCACAAGGTCGCTCACTATTCCCGGAACTAACATACTAAGTCCTCCGGCACAGATTATCACCCTCATAATAATATTCATCGGGCAGAACAAATACCCGTTCAGACTCGCCGCTACTCCGAAAATCCCAAGCAGTGCGGTCGCGCATATCAGTACGATTTCAAGCCCTACAAGTACATTCGTCAACATTGGCCCGGCGTTAGCGATTTCAACTATCGGCTGAACGTTCTCGAATAGCATCGCTGGCGTGAACGCAAATATATACGGCACTATGAACGCTCCGATTGCCAGCTTCGTTGCGTTGAACGCCGTCTTCATCGGGGGAGCTTTGGCGATTGCCGAGCCCGCATAA
>JAFTBA010000301.1 GCA_017458545.1 Synergistaceae bacterium
GATTTCGCGTTCCAGTTCACCCCGTGGTCATCACCTGAGGCTTACGCAACTCCTAATGATCAGCAGCTCGGCAGCTCATTAGTTTTCAACGTCCCTATTACTGACGGCAAACAGACTAAGTATCAGGTGTTCAACGCTGACAGACTCATTCAGGCTGCAGAGTCAAACCTTAATGCCCTCCGTGAACAGACAAGACGAGATATTACCGTTGCAATGAACAACTGGCGCAACGCTTCAGCTGCTGAACAGGACAGACGCAGACAGGTTGAACGTTCAGAAGAAGAACTCAGAATAACCGAACTCATGTACGGTGAAGGTATGGGAGCTCAGATTGACCTGATTAACGCTCAGACAGCATATCAGTCAGTCAGAACAGAATACCTCAATGCCGTTAAAAATATGTATGTTGCCCTCGTTGCTATGAGAAAAGCTATCGGCGACTATTCACCCAACGAGAACGGCACTTGGAATGAAGCCGTAGTGCGTTACGGAAAAGGCAATGAGATACTCGGCGAAACAGGTCTCAAAACCCTTCGCAATAACATCAGAAGCAAAATAAATAAAAAGAAATAAAAAAATGAGGCAGTTAATGAAAATTTCAGCAGCGACAAAAAAACTTCTCTGCACTCTCGTAATCCTGGTGATTTTTTCGGGAGTCTCTTATGCCGCTAAGAAATCAAACACGGTAATTGATGACCGTTCAAGGAATATATATCAGCTGTTCATGAAACATAACCCTAAATTATCAGCCGACAGCGCAAAAAAATATTCCGAAATCGTCATCGAAGCCGCTAACAAATTCAAACAGAATCCTTACGTCATTGCAGCTATAATCGTTCATGAGTCTACAGTCAATAACAAAGCCGTTTCAAAAGGCGGCGATTACGGACTCATGCAGGTAAGGTGGAGCATTCATTCCAAAGCAATAAAACAACGTTTCCCCAAAGTCAGACATGCTAAAGATATATTTGACGCGAGAACTAATATATTTTTCGGAACTGAAATTTTTACCGACTGCATGAGAAAATCCAATAATGACGTTGCAAAAGGCATAATGCGTTACAGCGCAGGCAACTCAAGATTAAGGGATAAAGTCCTCTCAACAGTCAGGGAACTTGAGGTTCAGGAAAGAAGAAACAGCATTCACAATACACATCGCAAAAAGGAGAGATAATTTTTATGCGGATAAGCATTAACATGAAAATTTTAACGGCTGTGTTGATTCTGCTTTCACTCTGCGGAATCTCATCTGCTGACATCATTTACACGACTACTGACGGACAGCTCGGTGTTATAGCAGTCTATTCGTCATCGGACATATCAGCACCCTCAGTTGAATACAAAAGCGGTATATCATATCCTTTGCTCTCGTCCTATTGGAACGGTACATCAACTAACGTCATGCTCATTGAGAACAACAAAACAGCTTCAGGCGATAAGGCTTACGTGTTTAATCCCGAAGACCTCACTAAATTCAGCGGAAGTTATGACATTGCAGGAGTACACGGAGCTGAAAACGCAGGTTACGCCGAAAACGGAAGAAGTATATTCCTGACTGCGGGATCTAAAATATTTGA
Source organism: Synergistaceae bacterium (assembly GCA_017458545.1). Classification (GTDB taxonomy): domain Bacteria; phylum Synergistota; class Synergistia; order Synergistales; family Aminobacteriaceae; genus JAFUXM01. The sequence goes on from JAFTBA010000301.1 coordinate 1,578, forward strand.
GGTCAACACATCGCAGTTTAAGGTCATTAACTCATATGATTGCAGCAGAGTCGTAAGCGATAATGTTTACGGCACGGAAATACAGAGCATTGCCGTCGAATACAGTACGATTAACGTTTTGACCTACGCAGGACCTAAATATAAATTCGTGCGTTTTGACGGGCAGCTGAAAGAGGGAGTTCCGTATTTCATGAGTTCAGACGTTGCCATAGGAGCATCATGCCTGTGTATAGTGAATAACATTGCACTTCTCGGACACGGTTCAGGTGTTGACGGGCTTAGCAGACAGAACAGGTTTGAACGCATAATCAGTACTGATTACCCCGTTCGTGCAATATGCCCCGATGATGAGAGCAGTTTTTACTTTGCAACTATGCACGAGACTGAGAGCGGTTATGAGTTCTTAGTCGCTCACCCCTCTAACACTGAACTCACCACTAAGCTGGCTCCCGTAACTTTAATCAGTGATTACCCGTACATACAGCTCGTTAAAGATAAGACTCTCAACGTTCTTGCCGTTATGACTGCAGAAATGATTTTAACGTTCGATATGAGAACCGGCAGACAGTCCGGAATTTTCGACACTGCAGCGCTCAAAGGACAGCCAATAGGAATCGCTGCAGCCTCAGTAACAGGTTACAGTTCAAAGAACGGTTCTAGCGGCTGCAATTCGTTCGGTATAGGACTCATACTGACGGCTTTAACGGCAATGATGTTCAAACGAAAGTAAAACAACTCAACAAAAACAGCAAAAACAACAAAAATTAAATCCCTCTGCTCACGAAAGGACAGGGGGATTTTTGTTTTTGCGTGTTATTGTACAATATTAACCAGAAATAAACCCCGAAAGGATTGAAATATTTTGAGTCTCGTACTATTCAACGACCTCACCCGTAAAAAAGAAACATTCACACCGATAAAAGAAGGCCATGTGAGTTTTTATTCATGCGGTCCTACAGTATACGGTTACATTCACATCGGCAATGCAAGACCGTTCGTAGTGTTTGACGTTTTAAGACGCTGGCTTGAACATGAGGGTTACGATGTAACGTTCGTACAGAATTTCACGGACATTGACGACAAGATGATACACCGCGCTCACAAAGAGAACACTACAGTAAGGGAACTTGCCGACAAATTCATCGCTCAATATTTCAGTGATGCTGACGCTCTCGGAATAAGAAGGGCAGATGTTTACCCCAGAGCAACCGAGCATATTCCCGAAATCATCAGCACTATTGAACGCATTATCGCTAACGGACATGCTTATGTTTCAGAGGGAGATGTTTACTTCGACATAAAGAGCTGGCCTAAATACGGCTCATTATGCAAACAGAACCTCGAAGATTTAGAGGCAGGCGCACGCGTTGAACCCGGTGAAAAAAAGAAAGACCCCCTCGATTTCGCTCTCTGGAAAGCCGAGAAACCCGGCGAACCTTCATGGGAAAGTCCTTGGGGAAAAGGCAGACCGGGATGGCACATTGAGTGTTCTGCGATGTCATCGAAATATTTAGGTGAAAACATCGACATACATTCAGGCGGAGTAGATTTGATGTTCCCTCACCACGAAAACGAAGTCGCTCAGAGCGAAGCTGCTTCCAACTCAGGCAAACCGTTCGTAAACTACTGGTTACATAACGGCTTCCTGCTCATTGAGAAGGAAAAAATGTCCCGTTCACTCGGAAACGTCTTAACCGCTCATGAGGCAATCGAGAAGTATAACCCGTTAGCAGTAAGATTCTTTTTACTGAGTGCGCATTACAGGAGTCCTATAAACTTTGCGCCTGAGAATCTCGAACAGGCTGCCGCAGGTGTTGAACGTCTCAGAAATTGCAGGAGTGATTTGGATTTTGCTGCTAAAACGAGGAGCGGTGAGTCAGGTTTTGACGTGAAGAAATTTGCCGATGAACTCGATGACTTAAAGGGTAAATTCCGCGAGGCCATGAACGATGATTTTAACACTGCCGCAGCAATGGGAGTGTTATTCGATGTTGTCTACCTCATCAACACGAGCCTCAAAGAGAATGAGACTTTACCCGAAGAGTTTTTCACGCTCGCTAAGAACGCCCTTAATGAGTACGATGACATTCTCGGAGTAATCGGTAAGGATGACGCTGAGAATGAGAACGATGATGAGTCAGCTGAGATTGAGAGACTGATTCAGGAGAGGGCAGAAGCCAGGAAGGCGAAGAATTTTGCAAGGTCAGATGAGATTCGCGACTCGCTTAAGGCACGGGGTATAGTTCTCGAAGATACTCCGCAGGGCACTAAATGGAAGCGTGAATTATAGGGACTAAGGACTAGGGATTAGGGATTAGGGTATAGGGTATAGAGATTTAGGAGAAAGGAAAAAAGATGATTAAGTTACTTTTTGTGCGAAGGTTTATGCCGTTATTCCTGACGCAGTTTTTGGGAGCGTTCAACGATAATTTTTTCAAGAGCGCGTTAATGATGCTGATTACTTACAGGCTTGGTGATGCAGCAGGAGTTGACTCGAGAATACTCGTCAACGCAGCAGCAGGAGTGTTTATACTACCGTTTTTTGTGTTTGCGCCTACAGCAAGCGACTTGGCCGATAAATACGACCGTTCGGACTTAATGCGGTGGGTTAAGTTCGCTGAAATCGTAGTGATGTCAGGTGCTGCATTAGGGTTCTGGCTGGGTAACGTCTGGCTGTTAATGGCAGTGCTGTTCCTTATGGGTGCGCAGTCGGCATTCTTTTCGCCTGCAAAGTACAGCATACTTCCTCAGCATTTGTACGAGGAAGAATTGATTGCAGGTAACGGACTCATTCAAATGGGAACGTACCTTGCGATTTTGACGGGAACGATAGCAGGAGGGTTAATGATTCTGAGAGAGAACGGAATATTTTGGGTAGGCGGTCTTGCGGTAACGATAGCAGCATTAGGGTGGCTGTTCTCAATGTTCATACCGCCTACGAAACCTATTGACCCCGAACGCAAAGTATCATTCAGAATCGTTAAGAGGACTGCTGAAATGTTCAGGGAAGTTTACCCTATGAGGCGTGTATTCGGGTCAATGCTGGCAATCTCGTGGTTCTGGTTAGTGGGGTCAGTGTTTTTGGCGCAGTTCCCAACGTATTCGAGAATGATTCTCGGAGCTGATGAGAGTGTTGCAACGAGTTTCTTAGCGATATTCTCATGCGGAATAGGAATAGGCTCAATGTTCTGCGACTCCCTGCTGAAAGGAAAAGTAACATCGAAATATGTACCTGCAGCTGCTTACGGAATAGCAATAGCGAGCGTGCTGCTATGGTACGTTAGCAGCCGTCCTCCGGTTCCCGAAGGAACGCCGATAATCGGAGCATGGGAATTTTTCACGAGACCTGAGAATTTCATGATAACCGCTTGCCTGTTTATGATAGCGTTCTGCGGAGGGCTGTATATTGTGCCGTTATACGCTGTAATGCAGACAGAAGCAGGCGATAAAGTTTCAGGGGTAATAGCTTGCTCGAATATAACCGACTCGCTTTTCATGGCAGGAGCTGCTGTAGGTGCAAGTATTATGATTTCGATGGGAGTGAGTATTCCGCAGCTGTTCCTGACAATGGGGCCGACTACGTTTGTTGTGGGATTGCTGGTTAGCGGGCTGTAAAAGATTTAGGAAGGGGGTGTGAAATTGCCTGAACAATATTTGATTGATGAGGCTATAGAGGAGTTCAAGAAAGTTAATTTAATGGATGACGGCTATGCGAGGATATTTTTTGACGGCAACATAAGGGATATTCAGTTGATATTGCGAGTAATTATGGATAAGCCTGATTTGGTTGTTAAGTCAGTGAGTGTTCAGGAGGAATTTTTCGGACCTGAAGATTCGCATAGCGTAGTGTTTGATGTTTACGCGATAGATTCAGAGGACAGACAATATGACATTGAGTTTCAGAATCTTTCGGAGGGAGCGAGTCCTTACAGGGCAGATTACAACAGCGCAATGATGACAGTGAACACGCTCAAGAAGAAGAGACCTTATTCGGAGCTAGCGAAACATGAACGTGTTGTGATTTTTATCACTAAACATGACGTTCTGAAGGGTAAACTGCCGCTTTATACTGTGAAGCGTGTAGTTCTTGAGACGGGAGAACATTTCAATGACGGTACGAGTATAATCTACGTTAACACAGCGTATAAAAATTATACTTCGGCGTTAGGGAAGCTGATTCATGATTTCAGGTGCGGTAAGGCTGAGGAGTTTTATTATCATGAATTAGCAGACACAGCAGGGCATATAGTCAGGAAGGGGGGAAGATTTATGAAGGTGCTTGATAAAATCGAAGCTATAGCGAGGGCTGAAGGTAAAGCGCAAGGCGAAGCGAAAACAAAGGAAAATATCGCAACAGGCTTAATCGGACTCGGCAAATTAGCACTCGAAGACATCGCAAATGTCTGCCACCTTACATTGGAGCAGGTGAAGAATCTCGCGGCAACAGTAAATGCTTAACCGCTAACCGTAAACAGGACTGCTGTAAGGAGTGTGAATTATGCCTGACGAAATGAAACCTTCATTCACCATTGAAGGTGTAATGAAAGAACTCGAGGAAGCCACATTGATGGACGATTATTTTATGCGAGCTTTCTTTGAGGATAACATTTCGGGAACTCAGACAGTATTGCGGATAATCATGGATAAACCTGACTTAATCGTTAAGTCAGTGAGCGTTCAGGAAGATTTTAAGGGCTTTGACGACTCGCACGGCGTAAGGTTTGATGTTTATGCTGTTGATTCTGAGAACAGACAGTATGACATAGAGTTTCAGAACAAATCTGAGGGTGCGAGTCCTTACAGAGCTGATTTCAACAGTGCAATGCTCACTGTGAGGACGCTGAAGAAATCTGAGAGTTATTCCGTTCTGTCGAAGCGTGAACGTGTAGTAATCTTTATCACGAAGACAGATGTACTGAAAGAGGGACTCCCGATTTACAGAATTGAGCGCGTAATTGTGGACACAGGGAAGCCGTTTAACGACGGTACACGTATAATTTACGTTAATACCGCGCATGAAGATACCAATACCGCATTAGGGAAGTTAGTGCATGATTTAAGGTGCGGTAATCTTCGTGAATGGTATTATAGTGAATTGGCGGAACAAGCAGATGATGCAAGAAAGAAGGTCAGGAAGATGACACAGATAGAAGCAATGAAAGCGTACGAACGTGCCCGCACCTATGAAGATGTTGCCCGCGATTTGATCAGGTTAGGACGAGTCGCACTCGAGGACATCGCGAATGTCTGCCACCTCACATTGGAGCAGGTCAAGAATCTCGCAGCTACCGTAAACGCATAACAGCTGACAGCAACATACTCAAAACACTTCCCTGTTTTGCATTCAAAGCAGGGAAGTTGTTCTGTTTAGTTATATATATCCTTTGTGTTACTTGTGAGTCTGATGTGA
>JAFTBA010000302.1 GCA_017458545.1 Synergistaceae bacterium
TATACGACATGGCCGAACAGGAGCGTCAGGAAGAATTATCATCAGTAGTCGGCGAAAAAAAAGAATCAACTTGGGGCAGTCAAATCAGAAGTTATGTTCTTCACCCTTACACAATGGTTAAAGACCACAGGACTAACTTTGAGCGCGGTAATGTTCAGTCAGTGCTTGACGGTGATATAGGCGACTTCATAATGGAATACCTCAGACAGAGGGCAAAGGGTTTATGTTAATGCTGATGTTGATGAAACCGAAACGTCTCTTAATCATTGCATTGCTGCTCTTAACGTTGAAAGCGCGTTTCATTCCGGAACAGCCCGTGTTACCCGTCAGCAGTCTCAAAACAGGAATGAACGGTTACACATTAACAGTGTTAAAAGGTACTGAGCCGTCTAAAATCCCCGTTAAGATTCTCAGCATTGTGCCTCAGACTCCGGGCCGTAACGTGAGCGATTTAATTCTCATAAGACTCATGGGAGGCGTTAAACTCGCTCAGGGTATGAGCGGTTCACCTGTTTACGTCAACGGTAAACTCATAGGAGCAATCCGCAGCGGCTGGCAGGACTCGGATCAGACGTTAGCCCTCGTAACACCTATAGACTCAATGTGCAGCCTCGAAGACTCACAGTCAACATCATCATACCCTAAGCCTTTGGCATTAACAGCCGTATCAGTCTCAGGTCTCAACGCTGACACTCAGGCACTTGCAGAACTTTCGCGCAAACTCGGAGTGAAAATCATTCAGGGTTCAGGCTCAGCGAATCATTCTGTCGGTCTTACTGCTGACGGTAAGAGTCTTAAACCCGGCGATTCGATTGCTGCATTACTGGCATGGGGAGATGTTGAGCTTTCTGCTGTGGGTACTGTTACGGCGACTGCGAAAGGCGGTAAATTCTTAGCGTTCGGCCATGAGTTTCTCAAACGCGGCGAAACTGCATATCCTTCATCAGGTGTTTACGTTCACGAAATCATCAACATAAGCTCATTCCCCTTCAAATTCACTTCAACAACGGGGATTAACGGAACTGTTACGCAGGACAGGGACGCAGGTATACAAGGGCGTTTCGGTTATTATGCGCCGTCAGTTTCATGCGGATTTGTTTTGAGGGACATAGACAATAACAGGGAGTCCGCCTATAAATTCAGGACAGTTGCCGATGAATTTCTTGCTGACGAACTGATAGAAGGTATATGCAAATCATTAGCCGAAGAATCTTGGGGGCGTAAAGGTCAGGGAACTATGAGCGTAACACTTAGGATTGACGGCAAAAATGTACCTAACGGCTGGACGAGGAAGGATATATTTTTTTCGGACAGCGACATAATCTCAGAGGCGTTCAAACAGACTAAGGAAATTATGAGCGCATACCTTACACAGCCGTTTGATGATGCGTTTCCTTCAGGGTTCACTGTAACAGCTGAGGTCAGTCAGAATCCTAGAGTGCTTATGATTGAGGACATTGAAACAGTAAGCGAGGCCAAGCCTGATGAAGAGATTGAGATTGCAGTAACGCTGAGGGGCTGGAGGACAGAGCCTTTTACGAGAACATTCAAGATGAAAATACCTGATGATGCTTCCGGAGTTGTTGAGCTTATAGTACGCGGAGGGGGTACACAGTCTCTATCGCAGGCAGGAATCGAAGGGGGCTGGAAATCAGTTGACAGTCTCGAGAGAATGCTCACAGAGTTCAGGGCAGCAGACAGCAACAACCAATTAATACTCGAACTGAATGCCGACAGAACAGGAAACTTAATCCGTGAGATTCAGCGCGCCAAAAACAAAACCGTTAAGACCTCAGGCAAGTCATCAACATCAACATCAAAATCTGCACGTAAATCCTCAAGACCTGCTAAAACTCCTCCTAGAGATTCAGATTTGTTACCCGAAGAGGAAGAGTATTTGAGTGAGACTAAGGAACGCCGAATCAGTGAAGGAACGTTAAGGATTTACAGTGCCGATTACTGTGTTGAAGGATTAATGAGGCGTATAATCCATGTTGAGAAATAGCACATATACATAGAAAGTTTAACGATGACAGGAAAATTTATCACAATCGAAGGTATAGACGGCAGCGGTAAGACTACACAATCACAGCGTATAGCCTCATGGCTTGAGGAAAGGACAGGGCATAAAAGTATTCGGACATTTGAGCCCGGAGGATGGCCTGACGGTGAGAAGCTGAGAGAGTATATTCTGGGACATGAGATGTCAGCAATGACAGAGCTGTTAATGTTTCTTGCCGACCGCTCCGAACACGTCAACAGAGTGATACTGCCCTCATTGCGTCAGGGTCATAACGTAATCTGCGAACGCTGGAACGAATCGACACTTGCCTATCAGTCGGGAGGCCATGAGCTTAACATTTCGCAGGTTGAACGGATAATATATGCCTGTAATTTCCCTGAACCCGATGTGAAAATTCTGCTTGATGTTCCGCCCGAAACAGCATTCAAACGTGTAAAGGCACGCGGAAATAAAAACGATAAATTTGAAGCCGAAGGTCTTAACCTTATGAAGAGGGTCTCAGAGTCTTACAGGCGTATAGCTGACAGTCAGCCCCAAAAA
>JAFTBA010000303.1 GCA_017458545.1 Synergistaceae bacterium
GCAACCTGCGGAAGTTTAGCGGCCTTCGAGAACAGAGCGGAGATACCCGAATTGAGTCCGGGTGCTATAGCTCCTCCCATGTATTCGCCTTCGGGTGAAACTACATCAAACGTTATAGCAGTCCCGTAATCCGCAACTATAAGAGGCGAACCGTATTTCTCACGTCCTGCGAGGGCGTTTACAATTCTGTCGGCACCTACTTCACGGGGGTTACGGCAAAGGATTGCCATTCCGGTATCAGTAGAGGCGTTCACCTGAAGAGGAGTTACGGAAAAATATTTCTTGACCGCTTCGGTCATAGGGAAATCTAGAAAAGGTACTACGCTCGCTAATGCTGCCCCCGTTATGTCGGAGGGCTTAATGCCTTTTGTGCCTAAGACTTCGAGAAGATAAACACCGAGTTCGTCATGAGTCCTGAGAATCGATGACAGCCTCCAATGCGCTATGAGTTCGTTACCGTCATACACTCCTACGGCCGTCGTAGTGTTGCCGGTATCAATCAGCAATAACATCTTAATCGTTCACGCTCCCTGCAATATATCCTGTTGACCAGCAGACCTGAAGATTGAAACCGCCTGAAGGCCCGTTTAAGTCTAACACTTCACCTGCAAAATAAAGGTTATCACAAATTTTAGACTTCATCGTTGAAGGGTCAACCTCTTTGAGACTCACTCCTCCTCGTGTAACAACAGCATTGTTGAAACTCCATAAGCCGTTAATATTCATGCGTATGTCCTTGAGCAGTGAAACCGTTGCTGAAATTTCCTCATCGCTCATGTAATCGGTGGGTTTGTCGTCTGGAACATCAGATAGTTCGAGAATGAGATTGACCATTTTGTTTGGGACTAACGAGCGTATTAAACCGTGAAATCTTCCGTGCCCCCAATGCTCTTGAATGTCGCGTTTGATTCTTGCCGTTAAAATTTCGTCTGTTAATGTCGGTTTCATATCAAGCGAAAACTGAAGCTCAGTTTCAGTACCGTCCTCGTGAGTCATCCAGTCGGGTACGAACTGACTCAGTTCCATGATTATCGGGCCGCTAACTCCGAAATTAGTGAACTCCATTTCGCCGAAACGCTCGGTAATTTTCTTCCCGTCAACAAAAACAGTAACACGGACATTTTTGAGGTCGCAGCCGCTCGCCAATTTCGGCCAAGTTTCGCGCGTTCTTATAGGGACGAGCGAGGGGTAAAGCGGAGTTATTGTGTGTCCTGCCTGACGCGCGAAGTCGTAGCCGTCTCCTGTTGAGCCTGTTCTGGGGTAAGACTTTCCGCCCGTAGCAATGATGTATTTGTCTGCAGTGTACTCGTCATTGGCAGTGATGATGTAGCCGATGTGATTGTTTTTGACTTTGAGGGCGTTGACCGGTGTTGAACGTAAAATTTTGACGTTGTTTTTGCGGCACTGCATTAGGAGAGCGTCAAGTACACGCTGGCTGCCTCCTTCTTTGGGGAAGATACGTTTGCCGCGTTCCTCGATGAATTTAACGCCTATTGAGCTGAAGTATTCGCGTGTTCTGAGAGGGCCGAACTTGCTGAA
>JAFTBA010000304.1 GCA_017458545.1 Synergistaceae bacterium
AGGTAAAATTCGTTCTTCGTGAAACCGAAAGCATCATCATTAACATCGGCATGAGTGTTAATTTTGAGAAGTATCTTGTGCCAGTCGTAATCCTTAGCGTCAAGATAATGAGCGTCTCCCGTTGCAATTATCGGAATGCCCGTACGCTTTGAGATTTCAACGATGGCTTTGTTGACTGTGAGCTGTTCATCGAGGGTATTGGGCATGACTTCGAGGAAGAAATTATCTTTTCCCATTACAGTCCTGTAATACTCGGCGCACTCAACGGCAGCCTGAATATTTCCCGACAGAATGAACTGCGGAATTTCACCTGCAAGACATGCCGAACTCGCTATTATTCCCTCGTGGTAAGTCTCTAAAGTTTCGTGTTCGATTCTGGGCTTGTAGTAGAAGCCCTTAGTGTTAGCGATTGAGTTTAACTTGATGAGGTTGTGCCAGCCCGTTTCGTTTTCAGCGAGCAGTAACAGGTGATTGAAACGCTTATTGACGCGCGAGGTTATGCCTGATGTGTCAACGTATGCCTCACACCCGAGTATGGGTTTAACTCCGCGCGCTATGCAGTTCTCGTAGAACTCAACAGCTCCGAACATAACTCCGTGATCCGTCATAGCTACGGCTTTAGTGTCCCAAGCCGAAACTTTTTCGGCAAGTGCCTTAGTGCGTATAGCTCCGTCCAAAAGGCTGTACTCAGTGTGAACGTGAAGATGTACGAAATCTTTGCTCATTGGTCAATAGCTCCTCTGTATGCAGCATAGTTATCAGTCATCATTCATATCTTCCTCCTCAATTAAATTATCAGTGTCATCGGCCTCAATTCCTGTATCATCACTGACGCTGTGTTTCATCACAATAACTTCAGGTTTAAGCCCTACACTCCTGAGACTGTTCACGAGGTCGCCGAAAACTGAAGGTGCCTGTTTGCTCTCAGGCTCTTCAGGTTCGGGCATGGCCTGTTCGTTTTCAGTTTGTGCTGACGGAAATTTACGGGCTGACGGTTTAGCTTTGACATCAACGGGCGATTGGGTCTCCTGTTCCTGAAGGGGCTGGAAATTTTTAGGGCATGGATACTCCGCAAGACCGTAACGCAGAACGACATTCCCGTACTCACCGAACATTCCCGAAAGTTCAGCGGCATTCCTGTCAACCCTCATAACTTCGTAGCAATACCTGTGTTCCATGTCAAGCACAAGAGCATTGTCCCGTCTGTACGGCCTCGCGTCGAACATTGCGCAGTACAGCAGAAAATTCCCTGTCTCCGAAATCTTCAGCAATTCCTCTTTCAGTGCCGTATCCTCTTTCACGGGAGCAGGTATTATGTTGACGGGTTCGGCAGCAGTGCCACTTGCAGGCTCGTTCAAATGCTCACGTGTTACAGTCTGAACGACTGACTGAGGTTTAGGACGAATAGAAAAATTTTCGGGTGCTGAGTACTGAGGTGTCTTCTCGATGAACAGCATGAACATTCCGAGAAGAATGTCATTCCTAACTCCTGAACGCGCCTGAGTCAGAATCCTCAATACCGCTTCAAGCATTAAGTGTAATTCCTCAGTCTTCCAGTTAGGTGCTTCATCAATCAAAAATTTTTTGTCCTGTTCCGAAAGGCTAAGTGAGTCAGTAATAGACTTCCATTTTGAGACGAGCCACAAGTCCCTCAGCAATGAGAACATTTCCTCAAACACTCTGACAGCCGAAGCACCTGCGTCAAACATAGCTTTGAGTCCTCCGTAAGCACCTTCAGGATTCTCGCGCAGCCCTTTAACCCAGCGTTCAAACGCAGGACGGCTGCCTGCGCCGAAAATTGATTCGACTCTCTCAACAGTAACATCACCTGCTGCGGTAACCTGTTCGAGCAGTGAAAGAGCGTCCCTTAATGCGCCGTCTGACTGCCTTGCGATTTCGCGTAATGCTTCAGGTTCAAAGTTTATGTTTTCTGACTGACAGACGTATTCGAGTCTTGTGAAAATATCATCGGGCGTTATGCTGTGAAACGGTATATGCTGACAACGAGAGCGTATTGTTACGGGTACTTTGTGAGGCTCGGTAGTGGCCATGATGAAGATGACATGTTCGGGAGGTTCTTCGAGGGTTTTTAACAGGGCATTGAATGCACCCTGCGATAACATGTGAACTTCGTCAATGATATATATTTTGTAACGTGAATTAAACGGTGCTAAAGTTACGTTTTCTTTGAGACCTCTGATATTTTCAACGCCGTTGTTTGAAGCTCCGTCAATCTCTATAACGTCAAGTGAATCGCCGGAAGTAATATCGAGACAGTTGCGGCAATTTCCGCAGGGTTCAAAGCCGTTTGGTGATAAACAGTTAAGGGCTTTAGCGAAGATTCTTGCGACTGAAGTTTTGCCGCAGCCTCTTGAGCCTGAGAACAGGTAAGCATGTCCTGCTCTGTTACGTTCGATTGAACGTGTGAGAACGTCAACGGCTGATTTTTGACCGACGACTGAGGCGAAATTCTGAGGTCTGTATTTTCTGTATAATGATACGCTCATGACTTAAAGAACGGGCAGCGAATGCCTATGCACTGATTATTATGAGATGAATAGTTACAGGAAATTTTAGGTTTAATCATCTCAACGTTAAAATTATCCTTTACGAAATCAACAGCGGTTAAAATTGCGAGGAATGAATCTCTTTTGCAGCATCTCGGACCTCCTACAGTGCCTATAGCTTTGAGTGCTTCAGCGGTCATTAAGTGAGCGAGTCTGAAAGGTTCAACGCTTAAAGGGTCAGCACCTGAGATTATAGAGATGAATATTCCAGTACTTATCCCTGCACCGCATGCGCCCCAATAACCGCAGCTTCCTCCCGGGACTTCTTTGCCTCTGGTAATCATTTCAGCAAGCGATGACTCAAGATTGATATTACCTCCTGCATTCCTGTAAGCCGTTAAGAGTGCTGCACCGACCATTATGTGATGTTCAGGTCCGTGCATATGACAGGAAGGAAGACTCATCATTGAGCTGAGTATGTCATAAGGATTTTTTGATGATGAACTGAGACAAACATTCATTATTGAGTCGAGGCCGTTAATATGGCAGTCATTACAGACATAATGACCGTTTGAGCATTTAGTACGGGACTGTTCATTTTTATGACATAGTGAACACTCCATAGGCTCGGCGTGTTCAAGGTAAATAAGTTTTGCACCGCATATCAAGCATTCTTCATTCATTAAACAAAAAACCTCTCTAAAAATTTTAATGATTAATTTAACACAAAGAAGCAAAATTTTGAGGTATATAATACGGGTTGAAAACCAATAAATTTTTCACGGAGGTACATTGAAATTACACACAATGAATTTATGACACGCGCATTATCGTTAGCCCTTAACGGCAAACGAATGACCTCTCCTAATCCTATGGTGGGCTGCGTAATAGTCAAAGACAACCGCATAATCGGTGAGGGCTGGCACAAAAAATACGGCAATCCTCACGCTGAAATCGAAGCACTTAATGACGCTCATTCGCGCGGTGAGAACGTTAAGGGTTCAACAGTATACGTTACCCTTGAACCTTGCAGCCATTACGGGAAGACTCCGCCGTGCGCAAACAGACTCGTTGAAGATGGAGTCGATGAAGTAGTTATTGCGATGAGAGATCCTAACCCCAAAGTCAACGGCAAAGGCATAAAGATTCTCACTGATGCAGGAATAAAAGTTATTGAGCTTTCGGAGTTTGAGGAGCAGGCAAAATTTTTGAACAGGGGATTCGTTTTCGTCCATAAATACGGCAGACCGTTCATCACTCTCAAGGCTGCAATGAGTCTTGACGGCCGTATGTGTCTGGCTAACGGTTCAAGCAAATGGCTGACAGGTATTGAGGCGAGGACTGAGGCTCACAGGTTAAGGGCTGAGAATGATGCCGTGCTTGTCGGAATTGGTACTGTCCTCAGCGATGACCCCGAACTGACTGTGAGACATGTTGAAGGGATTAACCCTCTTCGTATAATTTTAGACTCGACTCTCAGGACACCATTAACAGCAAAAATTATAGGTGATGACGGTAAATGCCTGATCCTCACGACATCAAATGCAGACCCCGAAAGAACTAAAGCACTCGTTGAATCGGGCGCAGGAATAGTAACTTTTCCGTCCGACAGTGAGCATGTTAACTTGAAGTCGGCATTGAAATTTCTTGTTGACAGGGGAGTGCTTAATCTTATGGTTGAGGG
>JAFTBA010000305.1 GCA_017458545.1 Synergistaceae bacterium
ATCCTCAAGTTATCATCATTCCCGAAAGCCCTCACGGCACACAGTTCAGTCTCACGAATCGCCGTTCTCAGGAAATTCAACTCAGCAGCTTTCCTGCCCATCTCATGATGAGGGAGAATATGACCTTTCCCGAAAAATTTTGCAGGGTTATGCGACTGCCTATGTAACTCCTCACCGTCAACTCCCCAAAGCATTAACCCCTCATCAAAAATTTTCTCACATGCCTCGCAGCGTTGAAGACGATTCACAACCCCTCTGACTTCCTCAAGGTCAGCAGTATATTCCTGAGAGTCTGAATTTGCCTGCAGCAGTATGATTATTGCGTTGAGGCTGTCGAGTTTTCCGCGAAGTTCAATTCTTGCGGAGTCCTTCCCGTAAACACTCATGCACCTAACGTAGCGACCATTACGGCCTTAATCGTGTGCATTCTGTTCTCGGCCTCGTCAAAAACTTTCGACCTTTCAGACTCGAAAACTTCCTCAGTTACTTCCGAACCCTTAACAGCAGGGAGGCAGTGCAGAAATATCGTAGTGTCCTTGCCCGTAGCGTTCATTATTTTTGTGTTGACCTGCCAGCCTCCGAGAAGCCTGTAACGTTCTTCCTTGAGTGCCTCTTCACCCATTGAGACCCAAACATCGGTGTATATAGCGTCAGCACCTTTAACGGCCTCGAAAGGGTCATTAATGACTGTTATTGTTGAATGCTGAGCTGCAGCCCTGCATTTAGCGAGTAATTCGGGGTCAGGCTCTAATTCTTTGGGTGAACTTATGACGTAATTAACGCCCATTTTCGCGCAGCCTATCATTAGAGCGTTGCTCATGTTGTTGCGGCCGTCTCCGAGGTAAACGAGTGTGAGTCCTTTGAGTGAGCCGAAATTTTCACGGAGCGTTAAGAAATCGGCGAGTACCTGAGTAGGGTGGTCAGTGTCGGTGAGGCCGTTCCAAACGGGAACGCCTGAATACTTAGCGAGGTCTTCAACTACTGACTGTTTGAAGCCTCTGAACTCTATGCCGTCAAACATTCTGCCTAAGACTCTTGCAGTGTCTTTAACGTCTTCTTTTGCGCCGAGCTGAATGTCATTTTTGTTGAGGTATTCGGGGAACGCTCCTTCGTCGTTACAGGCAACGGTGAAAGCACATCTTGTTCTTGTTGAGGACTTTTCGAAGAGCAATGCTATATTTTTTCCTGCGAGGGTATTGCCGCGAATACCTGAGCGTTTTTTTGCTTTGAGGTCGGCTGAGAGGTTGAGGAGATAATCTATTTCTGACGGTGTGAAATCCATTAGCGTTAAGAAACTTCTTCCCTTGAGATTGACTGCCATTTAATTTTGAGCCTCCGTTAAAATTTTTCTTTCTGTAAAGTATATAACAACTTATCCCCTAATCCCTTTTGTTTAGGAACTCCTTTAGTACTTTCATCATCTCCAAGCTCTTGAAGGGTTTGGGGAGGTAGTCATCAAATCCCATAGCTATATACTCATCGCGTATATTTCCTCCTGTGTTGGCCGTCAATGCAACAAACGCAGTACCTTCGGCGAAAGGCTTAGCTTTCCTCAGAGTCTCAGGTCCGTCCATACCGGGCATTTTGTGGTCGAGGAATACTATGTCATAGTGATTGGCCTTAATGAGTTCGAGGGCATCTTCACCTGATTCGGCGGTCTCAATATGAGCCATTGACTCTTTCAGCATTCCCTTTGCGACTACAAGATTAACGGGTGTGTCGTCAACAACAAGTATTTTAGCGTCAGGCCATACTGACGGCTCATTGTCATCTCCTCCTTCAATCGGTGCAGTACTCATGAACTCCTCATACTCATCTATCGTCATGTCATCACCTAATACTATGCGCTGGGGAATATTGAAAGTTATGCGTGTACCTTTGCCGTATTCGCTCTCAAGCTCAATATGTCCCTTCATTATGTTGATTATGTTCTTGACCAGCGAAAGCCCTAAACCTGCTCCTGATATGTGCCTTGTTTCGGTAACGTTCGCGCGTTCAAAAGGCTCGAATATCCTCTCAGTGTCATAAGGTCTCATTCCCATTCCTGTATCTTCAACGATGAAGTTCAGCATTACCCCGTCAGCAGCTCCTGAAATTTTACCGCTTGAAACACTCAGTACTATATTTCCCTGCTCAGTGTACTTTGCTGAATTACCCAGAAGATTCGTCAACACCTGTTTCAGCCTTAACACATCACCGTGTAAATGTTCGGGCATTGAACGCTCAGCACTCAGTATAAACTTTACTGATGGTTTACCCGATGTAGCGACAATAACATATATCTCGC
>JAFTBA010000306.1 GCA_017458545.1 Synergistaceae bacterium
TCCTCAACCAACGAGTCAAGATTAAACCTGTACATCAAAATCTCGCGTTCCTCAGCAACCGACTCCATAGACGACTGCGCGAAAAAAAACACCTGCGCTGTAACCATCACTGCAAACATCATGAACACCATGATGTTCAGCAATGAAACACCCTTTCTTTTTTTCATTTTAACTTTCATTTTCATAGGCTTTTCAGCACTCCAATCATCTTTGCATTTCCCGTTGAAAGGACACTGCGAACATAAATTCTCATCGTTCATAAAACTGTGAACCCTCCCTAAACCCCTTACTTCAAACACAGAACGGAACAGTCCCGGTAATCCTGCTTTAATCATACTCCCTACACCCGAAGAACTGAATATCTCAGGTTCTTTATCCTCATCACCCAAGTATATTATCTCAACTGAAGGTATTATCCCAGTATGCTGCCATATCAGCCACGAATAAATCAGACTTTGCGATAACGGTACTGCTATATCGCTTTTCATGTAGCTTTTGAACTCAAAGAGTCTTGCCTCTCCTCTGTCAGGGTTGAACATCAGAGCGTCATAACAGCCTATAACATTGAGTTTTCCCTCCGGGAATTTGTAATAACCTTTTAACTTCTGTTCCGGCTTAATGAAAACCGTAGGCATAATTTCCTCAGGAGACTCAGAGAGTGAAGGAATACCTGCGAAAAATTCACACATTGCCCTGACCCATACGGTTATGCCTTCAGCCATAGCCATTAACTGACCTGCGCCGTAATTGCGTGACTTGGCCGACAGAAAAGGAGTGAATACCTCCTCCCTTATCACCGCCTCAACTGACTGCCTGCCCTCCTTCAGTGAACGCGCTATTTTAGCGTGAAGAACGTCAGCAGGATTTGAAGCTCCTTCAAAAAATACCTGAGCTATTTCCTTATGGAACATTGAGCCGTAAGAGAAGCCGCTGCCTTTTATGCCGACCTTCCAAGCGTCCTTGAACCCCCTGTAAATTTTATAGGCAAGCAATGCAGGACATCTCTGGCATAATGCTGCGTCGCTAACGTTAATGTAGCATTCTTTCAGCATAAGTTAAACCGATTCAGTGAGTCCTATGAGAGTATCATTCCTTGCCCTGAACGTTCTGAATACATCGGGGTGATTATTCACGAACGACAATATCATGTTCCTGTCAGCATCTATACCTTTCTGGGCTAGAAGTGATGAAGCTTTATCAGGGTTCATGATGTTCATGGGCGAGGCAGTGATTATGCTTTTCAACGCGGCAGCAAAACTTTTCTCATCGCAGGACAGATTTGTGTGAGCTGGGTTTGAGTTTTTGACGGACGGGTTTTTGACTGAGTGAGAGTCTATGAGTCTGAGAGTCCTGATGAAACTGTTAGCGTCATTTCTTGCAGCAGGTCTGTTCCCCGAATCAAGATAGAGATTAACATCGCCGTTATCTATCCTGTTGATTAACGCAGTAAGGGCATACCATGGTATACGTGATTCTTTAGTGAGTCTTACTGTGAGTCCTCCTGCATCTTCAAACTCTTTCAATTTGTCGGCAAATTTCTTCCAAGTTTTTTTGTGAGACTTTTCTTCGAGGACGTAACAGCAGAAACTTCCCTTGTATTCCTTCAGGAATTTTATGCCTTCATTGAGTCCTGCAATAGCAGTAATATGCGACTTAGGTATAAGCACTATGAATGCGAAACGTTTTTCCCTGTGAGTCCCTTCAACTCTGATGTATTTTCCCGATGATTTTTTGAGCGCGAAACCGTCCAGCGATGACAGCCATACTTTGAGTGCGAGCGTTAAACTTTCTGCATTAGGCGGCCATGCTTTAGGTTCAGCCTGAATCTTTTTGCATTCCTCATCGTAAATTTCTTTGATGAAATTTTCGGGTCTGATGTCAGATTTGAGGGCTTTGTTTGCGAGTTCTATAACCATTCTGGGTGATAGGCCGGGTGTAATCATGCTGTTCATTCTTGTGATTAACCACTGATAAATCTCTTCGGCATTTTCTTTGAATGCTGCTGCTATTCTGTCATGGATTAACTGTTTAGCCTGAACGGGTGAACAAGTACCTTTCATTATGATGGTATTGTTTCTGAGACGCTGAAGCATTGAGAGGTTTAAGACGGGTTTGAATATTTCCCAAGTCTCAGACTTGACGAAACACAGCGGCAGTATTCCCGAAAGATGATTCATCAGGAAGCCTACAGTATCGCCCCAAGCCTCAATTAATTCTTTGTCCCTTATGGAGTCGAGTTCATCGAAGCACACTATCATAGGCAGGTGTGAATAAGCCAGAACTATTCCTAATGAAGTCAGCAGATTTTTTGCTGAACTTTCGCACTGAGCATCGTCCATAGAATTTATATCCCTCAAAGGAAGTCCGAGCCTTAACGAGTCTTCATCGTCAAGTCCTTCGCGTATCCATTCAGTTACTTCGTATTTCAGTGAATCTTTTTCCGGAGAGAGGCATAACAGGAGGCATTTAAGAAAATTCCTGTCAATTTCGGGCATATCTCTTTTGAGGTAAATTTTAGGTTCGATTGACTCAATGTTACGGAAGCCGTCATTTTTTCTGTGTTCGTGGTATGAGTTCATCATTCCGTCAACAATAACATCAAACTGCGAACGTCCGCCGCTGTGTTCTTTAGTGAGGCATATCATGACTTCCGATAAAAGTTCCTGCATAACGCGTTTAGGGTTAGTGAATGAGCGTACTGTAACGAATATAGCAGGCCATGAATTTTTCCTTAGCTTGCGTAAAATTCTTGTGAGCATGTGAGTCTTACCTATTCCTGCAGCACCGAATACGAGTCCTGCGAGAGGGATTGAAGGTTCACGTCTTTTCTGACGGATTAACTGTTCGATTTCTTCCGAAGCGTCTCTGTTAAGCTGGGCGATGTCCGGAGTGAAATTCTCGAAAGGCATCGGAGATATTGATGAAGCAAACGGATTATTTCTGCGGAGCTGTATTAAAATTGATTCGTTATCTGACATTCCAAGTTACCGTTCCCATTCTGAAGTTATTTTCGTCGACAAAACAGTCGTTAATTTCGTCCTTAGTCATAGTAGATTCATCGGCCAGGTATATCCCTATGGTTTCATCGTTTCTCAAGTCCCTTAGAACTTTATCGAACGTTTCACGGGGCCAGTCTAATTTTCGTCTGAGGTCAGGTATTCTGACGAAAATGCGTCCGTCATCAAGTGCATCGAATGCTTCACGGAACTGTTCACGTGAAAAATTATCAGTATATTCATTGCCGCTGTCATCAGCGTTAAGTAATACGGGTTTAACGTCAGCATTAACGGCTCTGAATATTTTAGGGACTAAGCAGCCTGCAAGTTTAATTTTTACTCTGCCCTCGTCAATAAGTTCATTAACGATAGCTGTAAACTCCTGCTTATTGAACGGGAGTGAGCGTATTATTCTTGTATCGAGCGGTTTATCCGGTGAGAGAAAACTCATGACCAGTTCGGAAGGTTCACAGGGGATCAGAATGTAAACGCTTCTGCCTTTTGTGAGGAACATGAATCTGTTATCCGAATGCTGTTCGAGTTTTCGCCTGATTTTTTTTACGCTGTCGTTATCCCTTAAACCCAGAGAGTTTTTTTCGTCAGCTGTTAAACGTGAGGCTAATTTTGTTACTGTCATGAAGCCTTTATTTTTGTCGAGTATTTTTTGAATTGAATCGGTTATATTTTTTTCGGGCATGTGAGATTCTTTCACCTTTCTGTTTCTGTATTAATGAAATTTTATGATTTACGGCAAAGCAATTTTCTGAAGACCTATGAACTCAACGGGTGTGTCATCATCATAGAGTGCTATAGCTTCCTTCATATTAGCGTTAAGTTCTTCAATGGTTCTCCCCTGAGTGTGGCATCCCGGAAGTGAAGGAATGTTACCCGTAAAATACCCCTCTTCGTCCCGTGTGATAGTCATAAAAAATTCCTGTGCCAAAAAATTCACCTCTGTTTTTCTTTCGGAAACACGTTAAATTTCAGCGCAATGTTATTATATACAAAAAAGGTGAGAAATATTATTCATGTATCATGAACCTGTTATGCTTAATGAAGTTTTATCGCTTGCGGAAAATCACCCTCATCAGAAAATTTTTGACGGCACATTAGGACTCGGAGGTTATTCCGAAGCATTCCTCGAAAAATTCCCGTCCTCCGAAATTTTAGGGATTGACCGCGATAATGAGGCCGTTAAATTTTCGCTTGAACGGCTCGCAAAATATTCAGCCCGTTTCTCAGCGCGTCAACAGAATTTCGGGAACATCTCTGAAATTCCCGGCCTTAATGAGTTTGATGTTTTTGTTTTCGACTTGGGAGTCTCGAACATGCAGCTGACATTACCCGAACGCGGCTTCTCTTTCGGGATTGACGGCCCGCTCGACATGCGTATGAATCCCGATGATGATTCAGTGCCTACAGCCGCAGAAATTCTCAGGGATTCCGATGCTGAATCGCTCGCTGAAATTTTCAGGCTTTACGGCGAGGAACGTTACTCAAAACAAATAGCTTCAGCCGTTAAACGCTCACCTGTTCCGATAACGACGACTTCACAGCTCGTTGAGTTAATTCGCCGTACGCTTCCCCAGCCTGTTCAACGCAAAATGGGGACTCATCCTGCGCGAAGAATCTTTCAGGCTCTGAGAATCTCCGTCAACAATGAAACAGGTGAACTCGAATCGCTGCTTAAAGCTCTTCATGATAATGCAGGTTCATCACTGGTTATCTTTGTTTCATATCATTCTCTTGAAGACAGACTGATTAAACATTCGTTCAGGCAGTGGCAGTATGACGGTCTCGGAAAAATTTTAACCAAACACCCTTTAATTCCCTCTCAGGAAGAAATCGTGAAAAATTACAAGGCAAGAAGTGCAAAGTTAAGGGCATTTTCTATGAGTGTTGACTAGGTATTTTTTGCAATTATTCGTTTGGTGTGATATTATTCGGCTCACTAAAAGATATAAATTTGTAAAATTTACAGAAAGGAATCGGGGGCGGATGACAGTGCGCAAAAATAATATCAACAAATTAAAATTAACACTTCATTTTGTACTTGGCTTCGGAATAGTTATATGCCTCGTTATAGGTCTCGGCATTCTCAGATTTCATGCTGCGCGCCTTGCATATTATCTTGAATCTGTAAACCAGTCCATTCAGAAATATTCAGATGAAGAAGTCATACTCAGGCAGGAACTCTCAGCACTAGTTGCGCCTATAAGAATTTACTCTTACTGCAAAGAGAGTTTAGGTATGCAGAAAGTTGTTACCGCTGAGACACTTCCCGTAAGAATGATCGACTCCCGTAATTCCGCTTCGGGAAGAAAAGCTGCCTCAGTGCCTTCCGAAGATGAGGGCTGGCGTTCAGGACTTGCATGGCTGTTAGGCAGGTAAAAGCCTGAGGAAAGAAGGCTGAAACTAATCATGTCCCCGGCACGTCAGGGCAGAGCAGGAAACCCTTGGATCTTATTCGTATTATTCTTCTTTGTCATAGGCTGTACGTTAGTAGCACGACACTGTTACCCTAATCCTCTTGTTGTTCAGCAGTCTCAGCACCAATACTGGCGGAAAGTCCCGTTAAATTCAACTCGCGGAATAATTCAGGACGTTAAGGGAAATGCCCTTGTCATTTCAGAGACACTCCCTTCGTTTGCTGTTGACCCTTCAATGGTTGATTCAGAAGACCTTGAGAAAATTGCTCAGGTAGTTTCGCCTGAAATCGTTGACAAAATTTCATCGCTCGTAGGAACTAAATCGCGTTTCATGTGGCTCAATCATAAAATCTCAGAACGTGAAGCACTGAAATTCAAAGAACTCAGAAAAGAAGTAAGAGCTATACGCGAAATCAGCGAGCCTTACAGGAAATATACTAACCAACGTTTAATGTCGCATGTTTTAGGTTTCTGCGACAACGAGAACAAAGGTCAGGCAGGAATTGAACAGCTCTGGGATAATACCCTCTACAATCCTCCGGGACAGAAAATCGTTGTCAGACGGCAGGGTACTCAGGCAGCAGCTCTCATGGAACGCGAACCTGAACACAGAACTGTTACTCCTATCGTAACGCTTACACTCGACAGCAGGATTCAATACGTTGTTGAAAAACACCTGTTCAAAACAGCAGAACACGAAAAAGCTAAATGGGCAGTATGTATCTGCATGAATCCAAATACAGGTGAGATTCTCGCTATGGCAAGTTATCCTACATTCGACCCTTCAAACAGAAAAAGCCTCACCAATGAAGCACTGTCCAACGCCGCTATCAGCAGAACCTATGAACCCGGCTCAACATTCAAGCCCATATATTTGGCTCTTGCACTCGAACGCGGATGGGTGAAAAGAGATGATATTTTCTTCTGCCCTGCTAAACTAAAAGTTGCTGACGGTTTCATCAGGGAATCAGATGCCCGTGTTGCATTGGGCAGCATAAACACAGCACAGTTAATCATAAAATCATCGAACGTAGGCATGGCTCAAATAGGTATACGCGCAAACAAAGTCAACATGTTTGAGAGCCTTGTGTCTATGGGTTTCGGACAGGAAACAGATATTGAACTTCCCGGAGTATCTCGCGGCATTCTTCCTTACCCCGAAAACTGGAGAGGCGTTACCCCTGCTAACATAGCTATAGGTCAGGGACTCGCAGTTACACCCATACAGCTCATAACGGCTATGGCTGCCGTAGTCAACGGCGGTAAACTTTTAAGCCCTTACATAGTCAAAGAAGCCGTGAACTCTCTCGGTGAACTCGTCTATAAGGGTGAGCATAAAATAATGCGCGAAGTAATGACCCCTGATACTGCCCATTGGATGCGCGAGGCACTGCGCAGAGTCGTAACTGAGGGTACAGGCAGAAGAGCTGCAACAACTATCACTGATGTTGCAGGCAAAACAGGAACTGCTCAGGTCGCAGGCA
>JAFTBA010000307.1 GCA_017458545.1 Synergistaceae bacterium
ACTTTCCAGAGAGGCGACTGCGATACTGCAGGTGCTTTGATAGCATGTTCGGTTGATGCTGATTTATTCGAGAAATGGAGCGAAACAGCTAAAGTTTACAGTGCAGATCCTGCCGTAGTTCCTGACCCCGAAATCATAAGAAAAATAACTTATTCGGAAGCTCTCGAACTCAATTACATGGGCATTAAAATCGCAAACGATAATGTCATGTTCATGCTCAGGGACGCAGGAATCACTATGAAAATATCCGGCGTTACAACACCTGACGACAACGGAATGCTCATAACTCCCAATATTCCTATTGCCATGAGGGAACATTTAACGGTATGTATCGCAGGAAGAAGAAATTTCAACGTCATTCACATCTATAAACACGGCATGAATAAAATTTACAGTTTCGGCGAAACATTGTTCGGGATTTTCGCAGGACATCATATAGCATGTCAGCATTACCTTTCGGGCATTCACCAAATGTCAATCATACTGAAGACCCCTATTTTCGACATAAGACGGAATCAGATAATCAGGGAAATTCAAGACACCGTTAAGCCCGAAGACGTTACTGTCGAAAAAGGACTCGCATTAATCGCCGTAATAGGCGAAGGAATGGGAACTGTTAAAGGTATCTTCAGCCGTGCGTTTTCAGCCTTAGCACGCGCTGAAATTAAAGTTAAAATGATGGAACAGGGCGCGGACAGTCTCAATATGATTATAGGTGTCGATGATGCTGATTACGTTAAAGCGATACAGGCTTTGTACAGAGCGTTAGTGCTTAAAGAAGAAGGAGAGTAAATGCCACATACTGATAATGAATTACTGAATGCCGCTAAGAAATTAATGCTCACTGAAGCTAATGAGATTCTTCATTCGGCGGAAAATCTGAACGTTAACATCGTTACTGCTGCACGTGAAATTTATGCCTGCAAAGGCCGTGTGGTAGTCGTAGGTTTAGGGAAATCAGGCCATGTAGGACGGAAAATTTCGGCAACACTCGCCTCGCTCGGAACTCCGTCTTTCTTCCTCCACGCTGCAGAAGCCTCTCACGGAGACCTCGGTATGGTCAGGCGCGAAGACATAGGACTGTTCATCAGCAACAGCGGTGCATCATCTGAAATCGTTGCACTGCTGCCCCATTTCAGGAGAACAGGCGCGAAAATGATAGCTGTTACGGGTTCGATGACTTCACCGTTAGCCGAGAACGCTGACATCGTGATTAACGCTCACGTCGAAAGCGAAGGAGACCCCTTACAGTTAGCACCTATGAGCAGTACTACACTCGAACTCGTACTAGGTGATGCACTCGCTGCTGTCGTAACTATACTCAGAGGACTCAGGCGTGAAGATTTCGCACTGTTCCACCCGGGCGGGAGTCTCGGACGCAAACTCCTTACACGGGTCCGCGATGTCATGGGTAAAGGCGAGAGTCTCCCTGTCGTCAGCGAAGGAGTTACCGTTAAAGATGCTTTGTTCGTCATTACAGGCAAAGGCTACGGGGCAACATGTATCGTTGACAGTGAAGACAGGCTGACAGGGATATTTACTGACGGGGATTTGAGGCGGTTAATGGAGAAGGCCGGCAATGACGCTTTCACTACACGAATCGAAAACGCCATGACACGTAACCCTAAGACCATTAGCCCCGACTCGCTCGCTGCTGAGGCCGTAAGATTAATGGAGAACAACGAGATAAGCGTACTTATAGCAGTCGAAAATCAAAAGCCCATAGGGATAATACATATTCACGAGTTATTAAGGGCAGGTATCGCATAGTAATGAAAATGAAAATTTTAGGAATAATCCCTGCGCGTTACGGGTCTTCCAGGTTTCCAGGTAAACCTCTGGCTGACATTTGCGGAAAGCCTATGATTGTCCGGGTGCTCGAAAGAGCGCGAATGTCGCAAAGCCTCGATGATGTCATAGTTGCAACTGATGATGAACGTATACACCAGTGTGTTAAGTCTCACGGCGGCAACTCAGTCATGACCGACTCAAATCTCCCTAACGGTACTGCAAGATGTGAACAGGCATTAAGGATTTACGGCGGTGAATTTGACGCTGTGATTAACATTCAGGGCGATGAACCTCTGCTTGACCCCCTGATGATTGACGAGGTATGCGAACTCCTGAAGGATAACTACTGCGCAACACTCTGCCGTGAACTCAATGACGACTCCGCTAATCCCAACATCGTTAAAGCAGTAATGACTCTTGACGGGAAAGCATTATATTTTTCGCGCTCACTGATTCCGTTCAACAGAACAAAAATTAATGTCCCCGTTTATCAGCATATAGGGATTTACGGTTACAGCGTTGAGTTCCTGAGAAAATATGTAGGACTTAGTGATACGCCTTTAAGCACCGCCGAGTCTCTCGAACAGTTAAAGATTCTTGAACACGGCTATACAATAAGGATTAAGGCCACTGACAGCAGACATGAAGTTATAGGTGTTGACACGCCTGAGGATTTAGAGAGAGTAAGGAGAATTATAGAGGGCAATGAAGGGATTTAAGAGGACTGTAATAATAAGCGACGGCATAAGAGGTCATTTACATCAGTCATTGGGAGTCGGTGAATGGCTCGAAAGATTATCGGGTGCAGCACTTGAACC
>JAFTBA010000308.1 GCA_017458545.1 Synergistaceae bacterium
TCACGGTTATCAGGATTGCCGAAAAGGAAATTGAATACGCGGTCTTTATGCTTAGTGTTTACCGTCACTAAAACTCGCCTCTTTTCAGAAGTAAGTTTATCACATTATTATTTTTAACGGGCGTTAGTTTTAGTGTTAATTGCTTTAATATCACCTGATATTTATCTTTCAGAGGGTTCTTTTAATAGTGAATTATTGTAAACGCCTTTATTTGATGCAGTATAGAGTGAAATTACGAGGTCTAAGCTAAAAAAGACCGGCAGATAAAAACTTGTACCCGCCAGTCAAATCTATTTAATCGTTATAGCTACTTGCTTGATGTACTAAAGACACTTCGAACACATAAAAATTTTTTACCGTTACAATGATTACCTTTCTGATATTTTGATCTAATCATCTTCCCGTTCAATAGTGTCCTGCCATCTCCAATATTCGTCCTCAGTTACAGGTTTTGCAAATTTGGCTGATACCCATACTACTTTTTTGTCCTCTTCCGGCGTTTTTTCTGGGTAAGAATTCCAGTCGTCATATAGCCCGACAATCCATTTTTCACCGTTAGGGTGCACCCACTCGCCCCAATAAACTATTGAACCCCATTCTCCTTTGTCAGATGTGTCAATAATCTTTGACTGCGTATTAGGCTGAGAACGAAGTCGCACGCCGGTACCAGTAACACGCACCATAGAATATTTACTGTTGTAAGAGAATTTGCCTTTGCTCATCACGTAATCAGGAATCTTCCCCTCGCTGACGAGCTTTTCCAGTTGCTCCTGACCTGATGTTCCGGCTGACTGTTCTTGAAGTGAGTCTTCTTGCGAAATTTCAGCTTTGACCCTGACGTTTTGTGAAGTGTCTTCTTCAGTGGAATAATTAACTTTAACGGTTGTGTTCTGTGAAGTATCAGACCTGACTGCGTTTTTCTGTGCAGCAGATGATCTATTGCCGCTTTGCATTCTCCTGTAGACATCTGATTTCTTCATAGCTGAACTATTGCGGAGCATGTTTGCATAATCCAGAGCAGTATAGCCGTTATCGTCCTTAATATCTGGGTCTGCTCCTGCATCGAGAAGTACTCCTGCTGTTTCCGGATCGTCATTCTGAACAGCAAGCGATAATGCAGTACACGTACATTCCCCGGAGCTGTTACTGCCTCCGTGATAATTCACATCTGCCCCGTTCCGAATCATATCGGCTGCTATTCTGCGTTTATCCGTCCTGCTTATGATCTCATCATCGGCCATGATAACAAACTGAAGCAACGAAACTTGCTTTTCATCCGTAAAGTTTGGATCTGCATTGTGTCTCAGAAGATCAAGAATAGTATTCACATCACCCTTCCTGACAGCCCCGGCAAGTTCACCCTGAAGCTGCTGCGGTGATGATGTCCTCATGTTATCTGCTGTATCGTTATGAGTCCCCGAACGTGAAGGAACATCTTGCGCCCGCAGGTTACTCACAGGAGCAGGCTTCCTCATGAAGAAGTAGTAATAGCCTCCGCCTGCAGCACCAATAACAAGTACTATCAGGATTAACGCCCCTAATATTGTACCCCAGCCCCCGCCCGAAGATGAATTATTCTCAGCGTCATCGAATTTTCCTGACGTCTCATCGTATGGGTCAATGTCTTCTGGTTCAGGCGCGGTAATGCTCAAAATCTCATCAAGCAGCTTCTGAGCCTGAGCATTACCCTGATTAGCTGACAGCTCCAGCCAGTGCGCAGCGTGTTCGAGGTCTTTTGCGACTCCTGCGCCGTTGTAGTAGAGCAGCCCTAAATAGTATTGTGATTTCTGTTCGCCCTGTTCAGCGGATTTAGTGAACCATTGAGCCGCCTGCCTGTAATCTATGGCTACTCCTCTGCCGTTAAGAAACAGGAGTCCTAAATAGAGCTGTGCTTTCTGGTGTCCCTGATTAGCGGCTTTGAGATACCATGATGCCGCCTGTTTGTAGTCCTTAGTTACGCCCTTTCCGTCATTAAAGAGGACTCCCAGGTGATATTGAGCCTGGGAGTTTCCTTTCTGAGCTTCCGAAAGTAATTTCTTCGCAAGCTCCGTATAGTCTTTAGCGTCTGGCATTGTGTGAATTTCCCTGTCAGCTAGTTGTAGATGATCTCGAACTTCATGCTGTCGAGCTGCTGCAGTTCGTTAGCGTCAAGTTCGACCTCATAGCCGCCGCCGTATTTCTGGTTGTAGTTCGATGTGCCGAGAAAGAGATTCATAACATCTGCTGTATTGCTGTATCCTTCCTTAGACATTTTCGTACATCGTATATATCCAGGAGTAAAGCTCATCGCATACCATATGTCTACATAATGATTCGCCAAATCTCCGTTGTTGCCATAACATAAAACACGATAAATGTTGAAACATCTAGGGCCTGTATGTATGGGCTGTACTGAGATTATCTCGCTGTCCTCGTCAAGATATGTAATTGAGAACGTAATGTACTTTGACATCTTATCGATGAAATCTATCCATATGTCGAATATACCTTCAGTATCTTTCAGAGTGCTGTCTTTCCTGAATTTTTCTCTGATTTCTTGGAGTTTTGCAGAATTCAAGCTCCCGAACAGGTTAAAATAACCAAAACTATTATGGTATACAGGCAGATAGTAAGCTGTGTATGTCGCATTGTCATTCGGGATAACAGCCTGTAGAACGTTATATCTGCTTCGACCTCCTCGAGATTCGTTTTCCATCTCTGCCGTGATATTGTTCTTTTCAAAATCAATGTAGTATGGTTTCTTATTGCTTTCTCCCCCAAATCTACCCATTAAATCCAATACGTAGCCAACCTTCGGGAGCTGCTGATTCGCCTGACGAACTTCCTTGCTATAAAACTTTTTCTCCTTCTTCAGCGCAATACCTTCAAGAGCCTGGCGCACTCTCGGCAGAAATTCCTTCCAGAATAAATCCTGATTGAACTTCTCATTGATCTGGATGTACGGCTTCTTAGTCGTCTTGTCGTACTGAATTTTCGGGTTCAGGGTCGCAGAGAAGAAATCTTCAGGCCCGTAGCTGTCAAATACTTCCTTAAGCAGTGCCACACCCGTAGCCGTCTTGTTGCTTTTGGTCGTGTCCTTAGCTGTGTCGTCCATCTGAGCCTTCACTGCACGGCCTGTATCAGCCTTGACGACCTGAGCTTCTGAGTATTTATTAGCCTCGTCTCTGAGAATCTCTCTGCGGACTCTGGCCTGAATGTATATCGTAGTCCTTGATCCGCGCTTGTCCTCATGCAGTATGTCGAAGTCCTCAATAACGCCGCGGCTGTGTGCTATGATATTCTCTGAGAGTTCATCGTTGTTGAGATTGCTCTTAGCCGAGAGTACCATTCCTACAGCTATTCTAACTGCGTCAGTCCACGCCTGCTCAAGGGCAGCCTGACGACTTGCACCTTCACCCTGAGCAACTACCGTAACGAAATCCCTGTTGGCCTTAACGATCCCTGTTTCGGGAACGGCCGCGAAAGCTGCCCCGCTGATCACGAGAACAGCCATAAACGTTAGTACTAGTTTCTTCACAATTGAAACCTCCTGAAAATATATTTACTGCCCTGACCTGTAACGCTTCTGCGCAAGTCTGAAGGCAGATAATGCACTGCTGCGGTCTCCGGCTATTCTGAATAAACGTCCGGCTCTGGTTAATTCATCACTGCTCATTTTATCTTGAAGAGTATTGAGTAATTCTTTCAGGAGCTTTACGCACTCGTCAGGTTCTCCTGTTCCCGCAAAACATTCTGCGGCATCAATATAAGCCTCAACATTTGCCCACCTGAGTCTGTGAATGTTCCTGAACATAGGCAGAGCTTCGGAGTAAAAGCCGTTCCTGAATAAAATTTGTGCGCATTCCTTGTAGAGAGTTCTGCAATAATCTTCAGTGAGCGCGCCTTTTTCGGGAATATCATTACTGAGTACTCTTGCTGAATCCGGCGAAAACCACGCGAGGGCAGCAATAATATTTTTCCCGTCTGACCTGATGATTTCCGCGAATGATTCGATGCCCTTAATACTTATTTCTCTGGGACGTTCATAATACGAAAACAGAGCAAAGCCTAAAGGTTCATCGTAGATATATAAATTCCTGTCAGTTTTGCTTTGTCCGATGTAAAGAGCCAGATTTCCCCGTGCTGTGATAAGTGCCCTGCTGAGTGAAATATTTTCGAGTTCGGCTTCAACGTCCGGGTCTGTGTCATTGATTGCAGGCCTCATTACCAGAGAGAACACAGAGTTTTGAGCCTGAACAACTGCAATAACATTTTGTCGGGAGTCCTGTTTCATCGAAGCAATAATTTTTGCTCTGACTGCTTCAGGGAAATCGGACAGGAAAACCTGAGCTGCTGACCTTGAAGAATCCAAAAACCCCGCCGTTTTTGATTCGGACGGGGTAACGAAAATTGCGGCAAGTAAAGCTGCTGCAAAAAATTTCTTAGAGACCCTGATTAACGACACCTGACGGGCCCTTCTTCATTTTTAGGTTTGTGTTATTGTTTCTCTGTCCGTTGGAATTACCTGCAAAAGGATAACCTGAACTGCTGTTTTGTCCGTTTCTGTTATTATTGAGGGGCTGAACAATTTGAGCGTCATCCATTTCCTGACTTGCCTCGTTTGCCATTTCACTCACAGAAGGAATGTATACTGCGATACCGTAAGCAAAATAGCCGTCTTCATCGATTTCAGTGTATCTCATGATGCCTGGCGGAAGTACTCCGCGCCTTAGGCTCTGAACTTTTGAGCCGGATCTTACTGCGTTGCGCATAGTCTTTATACGCTGGTTATATTCTCTTAGCTCTGACTCTGTGCCTTTGCCGGTCTGATCTGACTGCTGAAGGCGTTCAAAATCTTTGACCTGCTTGCTTGTCTGTTCGTCTCCATGAGTTCCGAAAAGAGTATCATCACCGAGTATTATCCCTGCGAGTGCATCAACCGCTCTTAATCCTGCCATCTGTTCTGCCTGAAGATCTAATTCTGCCTGAACGTCTGGTTCATCATCTTTTCTGACAATGAAGCTCCCGAAACCTACCCATGCTACTTCGCCTGTTTCCGGAACGTCTATAATTCTTCCTCCTACAGGAGGGACTAAATTATTCTTTATTTCCGAGATTACAGAATTAAGGCCGTCTCTGAGATTTTCAGCTGTAACTCCGTTATCCCCGAATCGTGTGAATTTGCCGCGTGTCTTCGGACTGCTGACGAGGGTAACATAGACTCCGCCTTTTTCGTCATCGAGTACTGAATATGTAACGTAACCCTTCAGGACTTTGCGGACTATCAAAAGCTGCTCTTCTGATAGCTGGCGTTCTATGTTCGTTAATGTCTTTGTCTCGTTCGTGAGGGTTTCCGCTATTCTCTCGAAACTCGTAGCTCCTCTTATGACGAGCTGGCCTGCTGACTGTGCCATTTCCGCCTTTGCTGTCATGAATGCTTCAACGTAGGCATCGCGCTGTTCGATTCGTGAGGCGAGGACGTTTTTGTGTGAGGGGTTATATTTTCCTGTACCTGTAGCAACGAACGTAAGGCCTTCATCGCGTCTTATGAGCTGGCAGCCTCTGCGTGGTTTCTCGATTATCTTGTTGATCGCGTCCTGTAATGTTGGAGCCCGGACAACTTCAACGCCTAAATTTTTATCCTGTTCTGTTCTGACCGCTGAATCATCTTTGACTGTCGATAATTCCTGTTTTTGTGATTCGTTATCAGCCTGAGCAGGAGGCAGGAAATCATCAGCACCGATAGCAAATGCCTGAACGGAAAGCAGAATAGTAAAGAACACTGACAACAACAACTTGTGAAATTTTAGCAAGAGAACATCTCCTTATAAATTATTTACTGACAGGTGTCCCGCATTCAGGACAGAATTTTTGTTTGTCTGACAATTCAGCTCCGCATTTCCTGCATTTTTTCGTTATCTTCATTGGAGAGCCGCACTCGGGGCAGAACTTATGACCAAAGGGTACTGGCTTCCCGCAGCCTGGACACGTATCAGAAAGAGCAGCACCGCACCCGCTGCAGAACTTGTTAGTCTTGGGATTGCGTTTTTTGCAGGCCGGGCATTCTATTTCTTTGCCGCTGAGGTCCACCATTCCCATAGTCTCAAATTCCATAACTTCAAGATTCTTTCCGCCTGTTGTGATGAATTCCTTCGTGAAGCTGAATATCTTATCGGCTAAACTTCCCTGAAGCCATGAACCTATAGCTGCTGTTATCGCAAGAGGCGCAAATATAAATGCACCGGCAACACCGGCTCCGATTTTGTCTGACCACTGACCCATTCCAACTGAAACAGTGATAAGTTTTCCTCCTGAACTCAGAACTCTTACCTGTGTTGCTCTGCTCATGCCTGCAAGTTTCGTCCAGCCGGTATCTTCGGATTTTGCCTGAACAAAATATCCTTCAGGGATTACTGCGCCCTCAGCTACAAGACCCTCCCGTATTCTCAGATACTTTAAGATGCCTTCGCCTACTTTTACTACATCAAGCCCTTCTGTTAGCTGGAAGACTTTCGATGTATTATCTGCCATATTAATACCTCCGTAATATTATTCCTGTATCCATTGATGAAATTTTTTGCCGTATGGATTTAGTGAACATGTGTTGCCGGGCTTTGGCATACTTCCTTCAACTCCCCGCCCGCAGTAAGCACATCTCCAGCTATGCCGGCCTTCTTCAACCTGAATCCAGCTGTGAGAACTTCCGCTGAATGGAGCCTCCGAACATTTAGACGGAGAAGGCATCCCTGATGAAAAAACTTCACGCCCGCAGAACTCACACATCCAATGATTACTCAACATGAA
>JAFTBA010000309.1 GCA_017458545.1 Synergistaceae bacterium
ATGCGCCCAACGCCCAACGCCCAACGCCCAACGCCCAACGCCCAACGCCCAACGCCCAACGCCCAACGCGTTAATCGTCTTTCAGGTTAGGTTTTACCAGTCAAACAGTAAAATCGTGGGAGGGGCAAAATGAATTTCAGAACCCTCAGCGATTTGAATCGTACAATATTTTCGCACCTTCACGAACTCCCAAAGGATATAGATATAATAGCAGGGATACCAAGAAGTGGACTTCTCGCTGCCAATATTATTGCGCTGTACATGAATCTGCCTCTTACAGATACCGACTCTCTGGCTGAAGGGCAGATATACTCAGCTGGAATCAGTAGGGAGAAACCTAAATGGGTAAAGAATATACACGAGGCGCGTAAGATTCTTGTTGTCGATGACTCTGTGGCATCAGGACGTTCACTTGCAGAAACTCGTGAAAAACTAAAAAGCTCAGAATTTTTCAGCAAAATAATTTTTCTTGCAATTTATGTTGCACCCGAGTCACGTGAGTTTCCTGATATGTATTTTGAGGTCGTAGAGTTTCCTAGGATATTTGAGTGGAATTACTTTCATACAAAATCAAAACTGAATATAGCATGTTTTGATATTGACGGAGTGTTATGTCCTGATCCATCGGAAGAGCAAAATGATGACGGCGAAAAATACATAGACTTCATAAGAAATACACCTGCCCGTTGCGTTCCTTCTTTTGAAATAGGGTTTCTCATAACATCAAGGCTTGAAAAATATCGCTCAGACACTGAATATTGGCTTGAAAAAAATAATATACGTTACGGAAAGTTAATTATGATGGGGTTCGCTACTAAAGAGGAAAGAATCAAAAGCGGCTCTTATGCACAGTTTAAGGCTGAACATTATAAGCGTATAAGAGAGGCCGATATATTTGTGGAAAGTAACTCAAAACTAGCGGAAGAAATTGCAAGACTATCGGGCAAACTTGTATTCTGTACAGATACTCATGAAGTCTACGATGAAGGAATCGTAAGGAAGGTTAGAAATAGAATCAAGCACAAATTTAGGCGAGTAATTTCACGAATGCTTCCTAGAAAACTCAAAGATTCCATTAAAAGATACATACACAAATAAAAAAGGCCTGACTGTTTATCATAACAATCAGGCCCTAAAATCTTAAGACAAATACTTTTTCAGCGTTGCTCTTACAGCTCCGACCCCTGCGATTTCCTCGCGGAACATCTCCTCAATTTTTTCGCCGAGTCCTGCGTCATAGAGATTGACTCCGAATATGTGCGCGTTGCTCAATATCGGGCGTAACTTCCCTTCGGCGGTCTCAGGCTTACCGACCGTTACACCCTCAAGCAGCTTAGTCATCTCATCGTTCATCGGATCAGGCGAAAGCTCAAAGCTCCAGCCCTTGTCGTCAACCCTCAGTATATACCTCAGCCATCCCGTTATTGCCAGCGGTACGGCTTTCAGTTTAGCGGCAGAACCATCGCGCGAAACATAAGCCTTAACCGTCTCGCCGAACCTGAACGCCAATCCCTGCGAAATATCCGTTGCAATCCTCGCGCTTGTGTCGCCCAAATACGGATTAGGGAAGCGAACGTTCATGCACTCATCAAGAAATGCTCTCGGTGAAATTATCTTTGGGTCTTCAACAACGGGCAGGCCCTCGTTGTAACCGAGTTCCTTAGCGAGCTTTGAGAGTTCGGAGTCCTTCATGCAGTCGGCAAAAAGTTTATAGCCCAGCATTATCGCATACGTGCATAACGCTGAATGTATAGGGTTAAGGCAGGTAGTAACTTTCATGCGTTCGGAGAGATTGACGGTTTTGCGGTCAGTGAGATACATACCTGCTTTTTCGAGAGGCGGTCTCCCGTTAGGGAAGTTATCCTCAACAACAAGATAGCCCGGTGCTTCAGCATTAACGAACGGGGCAATATAAGTCCTCTTTGAGGTTACAACGATGTCCATGTCCTCAACACCGAGTTCAGTGAGCATTTTCGCAACATCCTCAGAAGGTCTGGGGGTTATCTTGTCTATCATAGTCCATGCGAATGAAACACGTCCCTCATCTTTAACGTAGTCAACAAATTCGGAGGGTACGAATCCTTTTTCCTGCCACTTCTCAGCTGTTTCGATGACGCTCTCACGGAGTTTCTTACCGTTCTGTGAAACGTTATCCATCGAGACCATAGCTATCGGTGCAGCACCTGCCCTGAAACGTTCAAAGAGCATGGCCGTTACTATTGCCATTGCGCCTTTGGGCTGAGAAGGGCCGTTGTTCATGTCGTTCTCAACGAACGGGAAATATTTGCCGTCAGCACCGTGAAGTGCGTAGCCCTTCTCGGTAATCGTGAACGTAACAAGCTGTAAGCTCTTAGCCGTGAAAATTTCAGTGAGCCTCTTCCAATCCTGCGGAGCTTTAAGCGATTCAGAGAGTGAACCGAGTACACGCTTATCGGTTCTGCCGTCCTCGTGGAGGGTAACGGCGAGTGCTAAGTTGTCAAATGGTGCGTAAATCTTATCGGCTACATCGTAATCGAACGTTTCAACACACGTGATACCCGTGTCCATTAAGCCATCACGTATTAACTTGTCGGCAATACCCCCGATAAATATTCTGAAGATGTTACCGATTCCGAAATGTACCCAGCGCGGATTTTTACGTGTATTTTCGGCGAGTGCTTCAGGGTCGTAAGGCGGTAAATCGATTCCAGCTTTACGCCATGATTCAGTGTCCTTCAAACCGTCATAAGTCAGGCGCATAAATTCATCAATCCTTCCGTAAATGTTTAATGTAAAGTGTTTTTGAGGTGCTTTAAGTTTAACACAAACTTCTGCATTCTCCGCAGTTCGCTGAAAATCCCTCGCCCTCCATTTCACTGACAGCCCATTGAGCCGCAGCCGTCAGCATAGGCAAAGCACCTTTACCGCGTTCAGTGAGTGAGTATTCGACTCTCGGAGGGACTTCGTTGTACTGAGTGCGCGAAATTAATCCCGACGACTCAAGTTCTTTAAGTGATTGGGCTAACATCATGTTGGTTATACCGCCGAGCCTGCGTTTGATAACGCTGTAACGTTTAGGGGAAGCGTCAGCAAGTATACAGATTATAGGCATTTTCCATTTACCGCCGAATGTCTCGGTTAAATATCTCAAAGGACATATATTTTTCATCAGTCTTTAATGCTCCTGAGTATAAATTTCGTACATGGTATTAAATTTCTGTGTTCTTGCGAAAATCTTACCACGAAATATAATATTGTCATCAACAACAAATTTTGAGGAGGCAGCAACTATTATGCAGATTAAAGTCGTAAAGCTCTTCGAGGGCGGAGAGTTCACTGAAGAATTTGTGTTCGGCGGTGAGAATAAGGCTGACGGACGTAAAGACGTAACTTATCCCGGAAGCCTTCAGAATTTCCTGATTGATACCGGCGATGAAGTCATACTTGTTGATACGGGGTTCCCTCCCGAAACACCGTTCAAAGGTTACACTAAGATTAATGATTACGTCCCTGCGCTTGAAGCACTCGGTTACAAGCCCGAACAGGTAACTAAGATTCTTGTTACCCACAAACACCCCGATCATTCAGGCGAGCTCAAGAGCTTCCCTGACGCTAAAATCTACATCGGTTCTGAGGACGCTGACGCATTGAAGCTCACCGGCGATAACATCATTCGCGCAACATATTCGGACGGCCCTTATCACAATTTCCCTGAGTCGCAGAAAATTGCTGACGGAATTTACTTCATCAAGGCTCGCGGACATACCAAAGGCAACAGCATTGTCATCGCCGAGAATGACGGAGTATATTACATGATGCACGGCGATATTACGTATGTTGACGCAGCACTTCATGCCAACAAACTCTCGGTAGTGTTCGAGGATTTAGCAGCGGCAAGAGAGACGCTTGACCGTGTGCGCGAGTTCGTCAAAAACAATCCTACAATTTACCTTTCGACCCACACTCCCGAAGGCGTAACGAACCTTGAGGGAAAAATCATTATGAAACTGGACTAGTTATAACAGCGATGGACAGGAACAAACCTTATGAGGTCTTCAACATTTTCGACAGGGATTGGGGACTCGCTACGGCAGGGACTCTCAATGATTTTGACGGCTGTACTATCGGCTGGGGGTCAATGGGTGAGATTTGGGGAATGCCTAATCAGTCGCGCCCTGTTGTTACGGTTTACGTCAACCCTTTGAGAAAAACTGCCGATTACCTTCTGGAACACGAATATTTTTCCGTGTCGTTCTTCCCGAAAGAATACAGGAAGGATTTAGCGGTACTCGGTTCAAAGTCGAAGCGTGATGTAGATAAGTTTGCATTAACCTCATTAACCGCTCAGGAACACGGCAGCACGATAATTTTTGCTGAGGCAAATTTAACGTTCATATGCCGTAAACTTTATTGGGAGCAGTTCAACTCTTTGCACTTGGCCGAAGATGTGCGCGAGTTTTACGCCCAGCACGGCCAGCCGACTCATTACGAGTTCATAGGGCAGGTAACGGAAGTGATTGACAAACGATGAAAACGATAACCAAACTTCATTTAGTGTACTTCAGTCCGAGCGGTTCAACCGAAAAAGTTGTGAAAGCTGTTGCCTCTGAATTTACCGGAATGCCCGTTGAAACGATAAATCTTTTGACATCATCGAGCCGCAAAAAGCGTTACACGTTCGGCCATGAAGACATAGTGATTTTCGGGATGATTACGGC
>JAFTBA010000310.1 GCA_017458545.1 Synergistaceae bacterium
TCCTACGAGGTATATCAATGAGGCGTTAGAACGTATGAAGGGGACTTACAGTAAGTACATAGAATAGACAGGGGAGATGAACATGAAAAGGCTTGCTACAGTGCTGCTGTTAATGCTGAGCATGACGGGTTTGTGTTACGGGGCAGCATCGGAGGATATGAGCGTGTACCTGAGGAAAGATGTATTTGACGCAAAAATGGAAGCGTTCATGACAGAGATACGGGGAGAGTTTCAGGTTGTGAACGCAAAGATAGACGCACTTTCGAGACGGGTTGACGATAATTATAATACTCTCTCAAAACGTATCGATGATAATTACAGCAGTCTCTTGAAACGTATCGATAATCATTATAATAGCTTGGATAAGAACGGCATGTACCTGTTGTTGGTTGTACTTGGAATAATAATGTCATTGCCGATAGTTCAGAAGATGCTTCAAAGCCATGAGTCCAAAAAAGAATCAAAGCAACAGTTTGTAACTCTTGAAGATGTTAAACGCCTGATAGCCGAAAACAACGCTGAACTGAAGAGGAGTCTGCAGGTTTGAATTTTGACTGTAATTGGATGATAGGCCGAATATTTTTTGTGCTAGTATATTAAGAAATTGCATTAAGGAGAGAGAATTACTTTGCTTACGAGTATTATAGCGTTCGTGATAGTTATAGCCGTTTGCGTTATCGTCCATGAATACGGCCACTACATAACCGCAAAAATTTTAGGCGTTCAGGTACACGAGTTTGCTTTCGGAATGGGACCTGCACTCCTTCAGCACAGGGATAAGAAAAATATGTTATGGTCATGGCGTTTGTTCCCTGTCGGAGGTTTCTGCCGCCTCGCTGGAATGAATGAGGAAGAGGACGGAGAGTCTGTAATCGCAGGAAAAGGTTTCAATGAGCAATCAGCATGGAAAAGATTTCTTATTCTCGTCAACGGTTCTGCGTTTAACATACTGCTGGCTGTTCTGTTAATGGCATTGTACCTCTGGGGACACGGAGTCCTCGACATGGACACCACTAAAATCGGCGAAATCATGTCAGGTTTCCCCTCAGAACATGCAGGTCTTCAGGTAGGCGATGAAATCCTTAAAGTCAACGGCGTTACCGTCAGCAAATGGCGCGAAATGTCCGAGAGGATTCGCACTGAAAGCGAAAAGAACTCATCATTAACCCTCGAAGTCAAACGCGGTGATAAAACCCTCAATTTAACCGTAAACGTTCCCAACAATGAAGAATACGGCCGTCCTATGCTCGGAGTATCTCCGTCATATGTGCGTTACGGAATCTTTCAGGCGTTAAGGAACTCGGCAGGTTACACTTACAGAATGACGGCCATGATGCTGCGAGCTCTTGCAGAATTTGTCATGGGTTATCAGGAAGCTGAAGTTACAGGGCCTGTAGGTATCGCTTCAATGTCTGGTCAGGCTTTGCGTTCGGGATTGTGGGGGTTCGTAACGTTCATCGCAGTAATAGCACTCAATCTAGGCATACTTAATCTCTTCCCTATACCTGCGCTTGACGGAGGAAGAATACTTTTTGTACTGCTTGAGATGATACTCAGACGGAGACTCCCTGAGAAGGTTGAGAACTGGATACATACTGCAGGATTTGTAGTGCTGGTTTCACTGATGATACTTGTTACGTGCAAGGACGTGTATAATATCTTCATCACTCATTAAGGACGGTAACCCATGCACAGCAAACGACAGGTAACAATTAACAATCTCACAATCGGCGGCAATGCTCCCGTAAGAGTCGAAAGTATGCTGAAAATTTCTTTGGACAAACGCGAAGAATGCACAGCCCAGTGTGAACGTTTATTGAGAGCAGGTTGTGAAATGGCCAGGGCAGCTCTTCCCGAAGCCAAGTATGCTGATGATTTGAAGGCACTTGTTGAGTCGACGAAGCTGGTGATAATGGCGGACATACATTTTGATCCTGCGCTTGCGATTTTAGCGATGGAGTCGGGCTGTAAGGCAATACGAATTAATCCCGGCAACATGCCCCTTAACCGCCTCAATGATGTTATAGCCTGTGCTAAATCAACGGGAGCAGTTATCCGTATAGGTGCTAACGGCGGAAGCGTTTCGCAGGCTCAGTTAGACGAAGCGAAAGGCGACAGGGCTGAAGCACTTTTCATTGCTGTGTGTGAACAGGCCGAATTATTGCTGAAAAATGACTTCACGAATCTAATACTGTCTGCAAAATCTTCAAGCGTTCCCGAATGCGTTAGGGCTAACGAGATGATTGCCGGGAAATATCCTGATTTCCCTATGCACATAGGATTAACTGAGGCAGGGCCGGGAGACGGCGGTGTCGTTAAAGGGACGGCATGTATCTCGGCACTGCTAATGCGCGGAATAGGCGACACATTGAGAGTCTCACTGACTGATGAACCTGAGAGGGAAGTACGGGTAGGCTATGAGATTCTGAAAGCACTTGAGCTCAGGACTAGGGGAGTAAATCTGATTTCGTGTCCTACTTGCGGACGCAGACGAGCTGATGTGATGAGGCTCGTGAAGATTGTTGAACCTATGCTTGAGGGACTGCCTGACGGAGTGAGCGTTGCTGTTATGGGGTGTGAGGTAAACGGCCCTAAGGAAGCAAGACATGCTGAGTTCGGGATTGCAGGGACTCCTAACGGTGCGGTGTTGTTCCGTAAGGGAAAATCGTTAGGGGAATATCCGTTTGATGAACTTGAGAGTGTACTGCCTAAATTCTTTAAGGAGTGATCTTCATGAAGAAATTGAGTTTATGCTTAAGTATTTTGCTTGCTATCCTGTTATCCTGCTCAGTAGTTTTTGGGGAAGATGACAGTTACATATTAGGTAAGTTTGAAAACGGCATCTATACCAACGAATCACTTGGCGTAAAGGCTCGTTTTGGCGTGAACTGGAAGATATTATCACGCGAGTCGATAGCTAAACTCAACGGAGTTATCATATCCGCTTCGCCTACACTGAAAGAACTTACAAACGGAGCAATTCCCTCATTTTACGCAATGACGGAGGACGGAACGTCGAATGTGAACGTAACGATTACTAATCTCGGAGTTATGGGAAGCGCGGTTCTTTCCTCAAACATTGATGAATTTACTGAGGCGTTCGTAAAGCAGACCGGTGAAAAAATAACCCGTGCATACAAGGAGATGGGGTTCTCGGATTGCAGAATAAAGCGTGATGATTTTGCTTTTGCAGGAAAGAAAAATACAGGCTTATCGATAGAAGCTGAGATGAACAACATAACCGTATATCAGAAACAGGCAAACTGTATTAAAGGCGAATACCTCTACAGTGTAACAGCAACGAGCATAGGTCATAACATAACAGGCAAACTGCTCGCTATGTTCAGCAATATTGATTGATAACCAGCCGCCCCACACTCGTCACTTCAGTGATGAGTTAGGCGGCTTAATCTGTTATAATATTTTATCGTAAATATAAGGCGTAGAGATATAGATTTGCTTATGCAGACACTAACCGCGCATTTTACATAA
>JAFTBA010000001.1 GCA_017458545.1 Synergistaceae bacterium
ATACTGCAGGGAGCGCCCGGTGTCGGCAAGACATTTACAGCACGGAAACTAGCTTACGCTATTATGGGAGAAGCAGACGATTCGAGAATAGAGACAGTTCAGTTTCATCAGAACTATTCATATGAGGATTTTGTTATGGGTTACAGGCCGAACGGTGCAGAGTTCAAATTGACGGAAGGTATCTTCTACAAGTTCTGCCGGACCGCAGAAAATCACCCTGATCAACCGTATTTCTTCATCATTGACGAAATCAATCGCGGCAACATGAGCAAAATTTTCGGCGAACTCCTAATGCTTATCGACAAAGATTATCGCGGTACAAATGTAACATTGGCTTACAGCGGAATACCTTTCTCTGTTCCTGAGAACCTGTATATCATCGGAATGATGAACACTGCTGACAGAAGCCTCGCAGTAATCGACTATGCCCTCAGAAGACGTTTCAGTTTTTTTGAAATAGAACCCGGCTTCAATTCAGAAGGATTCGCAAAATATCAGGCTTCGTTTGAAAACGATACATTCAATACGCTCATCACTCAGATAAAACAGCTGAACAAAGAAATTTCAGAAGACAGATCACTCGGACGCGGTTTCAGAATCGGTCACAGCTATTTTTGCGGACGGGACTTATCGGGCTGTACCGATGAATGGATGCGTTCAGTTATCGAATTTGATATATTGCCAACGCTGAGTGAATACTGGTTTGATGAGCCTAAGAAACTGGCGGATTGGGAAAAGAATCTGCGCGGTGTTTTTGATGACTAAGGATAAAAGCATTTACATAAAAAATATTTACTATATGCTGTCCTACGCATTTCAAGTGCTGAAACAGTCGAATTTTGACGAAGTAGCAGGCGAGGAATTTGAAAACGCACAGGATTTGTTTGCCGCGATTTTAGCTAAGGGGATTTCCCGTCAGTTGAAACAGGGACTCCACAGAACATATGTTACAGAACACGAAACGCTCTCAGTTATACGCGGAAAATTGGACATGCCCGGGACAATTCGGAACCGAATCAAACGTCAGACAAAACCCTGCTGCGTCTTCGATGAAATGTCCGTGAATAATACATTCAATCAAATACTGAAAACCACAGTTCACTTTCTGTTACGCGCAGAGGGCGTAAAACCTGACCGCAAAAGTGCTCTGAAAAAGATTTTGGTGTTCTTCGACGGCATAGAATTGATTGACCCTTTTTCGATTCAATGGAAACAGCTTCAGTACAGCCGCAATAACCGCAGTTATGAGCTTCTCATGAATATCTGCTGTTTCATTCTTGACGGAATGCTCCAGACTACAGAGAGCGGTGATTACAAAATGGCTGCGTTCTCAGATGAGCATATGGCAAGATTGTACGAGAAATTTATTCTGGGATACTACAAAGAACATCATACTTACCTGTCTGAGGTCAGGGCTGCACAGGTTAAATGGGACATTATCGGTGATAATAATGTATCGTTGATTCGCTTCCTTCCCGTAATGCAGACGGATATAATGCTGCGCTTGAAGGATAAGATTCTCATCATTGACGCAAAATTTTACGGAAAGACGCTGCAGCATAGGTTTGACAAATACACACTGCATTCAGGGAACGTTTACCAGATTTATTCGTACGTGAAAAATCAGGACGTTAAGCATACAGGGAATGTAGGCGGTCTGCTTCTTTACGCAAAAACCGATGAAGAAATCACACCTAACGGAATGGTAAACATTGGCGGTAATTGGATAGGAGCTGCTACGCTTGACCTGAATGTAGACTTTCGTATTATAGCCGAACAGCTCGATAAAATTGCATATGACTTCTTCCATGTAATAACACACCATTGAATATAAGCCGTCGACTTTAGTCGGAGGAGCGGGTATCATAGTTATATTGCGATCGCGTTGGCTGCAACAATAATAGGAGGTTTAACCATGAAAACATTAACGCTCAGCAACGGCCTGACGATACCTGCAATAGGCTTCGGAACGTATAAGGTATCATTCCCCGAAATCTTAACCGCGCTCAATGAGGGCTACAGATATTTTGACACAGCTTCATTCTACGGCAACGAGTCCGAAATCGCTAAGGCTCTCGAACATTCAGGTATTAACCGCAATGAAGTGTTCATAGCCTCAAAGGTCTGGAAAAATGACATGGGTTATGACAGTACGATAAAGGCTATATTGAGGACGCTTGAGAATCTCAGGAGTGATTATGTTGATGTGATGATGATACATTGGCCGCGTCCTGACCTTGAGCTTGAGGACTGGAAAGGGTTAGACATTGAGACTTGGCGCGCTATGGAGGAGCTTTACGCTGAGGGTAAGATACATGCGCTTGGCCTGAGCAATTTTCTTCCGTACCATGCAGAGAATATTTTTGCCGAATGCAGGGTTAAACCTTCAGTTGCACAGTTAGAGTTTCACGCAGGGTATATGCAGCTTTCAGCAGTTGAGTATTACAGGAACAGGAGAGTTCAGGTTCAGGCATGGAGTCCTATGGGGCGCGGAAGAGTTCTGAATGATGAGCTTGTTGCCGAACTCGCAGTGAAGTACGGGGTTACTAGGGGGCAGGTGTGTTTGAGGTTCTGCGTTCAGGAGAGTGTCATGCCTTTGCCGAAAGCATCAACGGCTGAACGTATGCGCGAGAATTTGAAGTGCTTTGAGTTTGAGATTGACGATGAGGACATGATGAGGCTGGAGAATATGCCGTGTTTAGGCTGGAGCGGTGAACACCCTGACAGGGCAAGGGTAAAAATATAAACGGTCGTGTATAATTCATGTATCCGTAAAAATTTTTATCAGCAAGGGGGAATCAGGCCATGAGTGAAGAATATGTGAGAAAAGATGTTTTTGACGTAGAGACACGAAGACTCGATGAACGTATTGACGCTACTGTTTCGAGAATAGAGGCTAAAACTGATGCGTACCTGGCAAAAATGGACGCTGCATTTGAGGAAATGAAAGCCCAGAATGCAACGTTCCGTGAGCATGTTACAAATGAGCTTTCGGGCATGAACAGCAAAATATCATCACTTCAGGCAAAATTCGATGTTATGAGCGGTAAAATTGAGAATATCAGAAGTATTGTTGCAATAATAACAACAATAGCAGGTCTTGCAATGGCAGGGATAACTATTTTATTGCAGTTGAGGTAAACGGTCATGAACGAAAAATTATTACTTCTCCCGATAATAATCCCGGCAGTCTCGGCACTCCTCATAACGACCC
This sequence comes from Synergistaceae bacterium, assembly GCA_017458545.1. GTDB lineage: Bacteria > Synergistota > Synergistia > Synergistales > Aminobacteriaceae > JAFUXM01. Next base: position 3,215 of record JAFTBA010000001.1, read on the forward strand.
TTAATTTCAAGGACAGGACTCACCGTAACATTTTCATCGAGTCCTGCGTACTGCTCAATACCCTCGCAATAATCCTCTTAGTGATTTACCCGCCCTCGTCAACACTAACCCTCTTCCGTTTCTCCGAACGCGCAGGATTCTCACTAAGGCTTGATGGTCTCGGAACGGTCTTTGCCGTATTAATTGCTGTACTATGGCCGCTGACCACGCTTTACGCATTCGAGTATATGAGCCATGAACACAGGGAAACATCATTCTTCGGATGGTTCGTACTGACTTACGGTGTAGTTTCCGGGATAGCTTTATCGTCAGACCTGTTGACGCTCTACCTGTTCTACGAGGTAATGACGCTTACGACTCTGCCACTCGTAATGCACGAGATGGACGGACGAGCGCGTTACGCAGGCCGTAAATACCTGACGTACTCAGTTGCAGGGGCAGCATGTGCGTTCATAGCACTGACATATGCGATGTCTCAGGGCGGAGGCGAGTCGTTCCGTTTAGGGGGAACGTTCGGGATTTGGCCAAACAAACCCGATAATATACTGCTCTGGGCATGGTTCTTGGGGTTCTTAGGGTTCGGGGTGAAAGCTGCTGTGTTTCCTTTTCACGGGTGGTTACCGTCAGCTTCAGTAGCACCGACTCCGGTTACTGCATTGCTGCACGCTGTTGCTGTTGTCAAAGCCGGAGTCTTCGCTGTGATTCGCCTGACATGGTACGTATTTGAGCCTGAGACTCTCGCTGGAACTTGGGCGCAGTATGCAGCGTTTGCGATGGTCTGCATAACGATAATTTACGGTTCATCAATGGCACTTGCAACCCAGCACTTAAAACGCCGTTTCGCTTACTCAACGATTAGCCAGCTCTCATATATTCTTTTGGGAGTCTTACTGCTGACCCCTGAAGGACTCACAGGAGCGTTGACACACATGGGAGGCCATGCAGTGATGAAGATAAATCTTTTCTTCTGTGCAGGTGCAGTACTGTGTCAGACCGAACGCGAATATCTTTTCGACATGAGGGGACTCGGACTCGGAATGCCTAAGACATCACTTGCGCTTTTAGTTTCGGGGTTAGCGTTGTGCGGATTGCCTCCTTCGGCAGGGTTTATGGGTAAGTGGCAGTTAGGTACGGCATCGGCAATGCTCTCAATGGGTCATGCAGGTATCGCAATGTTAATGATTTCGGCTGTGCTGACAGTGCTGTATGTGTTCTCGATATTCAGCATATTCATAATGCCCGGTAAAAATTTCGACTTCAAGACCGCTAACAGGGGCGTTAAAGATCCCGGCTATGAGATGTTAATACCTCTTGGGATTTTAGCGGCAGGATCATTTGTTTACGGATTGTACGCAGAACCTATGATTGAGTTTTTCACGAGGATAGCTCACGGAATAATATAGCCTAAAAAAATCCCTCTGCCCTCTCACACGGAAACCACCGGCTACGCCGGTGGTGCTGATTTTGGGTTAAAGTCAGAATCTCTCATAGCTGTACGAAACCGCCAGCCCTTTCGCAAAAATCACCTTATCAGAAAGTTCATCGCCTTTTAACATTGAACCCTTCAACAGCACAGAAAGTTCAAGCGGATTAACGGGACTCCTCTGCATAGCCGACATGTATTCTTCACGGCCTATTTTCCGCCAGTCAACACGGGTATTCAGTTCGCGCTCAAGAATCGAATCAAGCCACAGGCGCATTGCCCTGCCGTTACCCTCTCTGAAAGGGTGAGCGATATTCATCTCAATATATTTGGCGATAATATCATCAAAATTTTTCTGGGGCATATCCGAGATAACAGGCAGTATTTTTTCTAGAAACAATGAGTTTGTGAACCTGAAACCTCCCTTTGAGATGTTGACGTTGCGAATCGTTCCTGCAAACTCAAACAATCCCCCGAAAAGTTCAGCATGTATTCTCCTCAGACATTTCCACGTCCCTGCCATACCAACAAACTCAGGCCATGAATCCCAAATCAAATTCACCCTCTCTAATGAAAGCCTGTCGATTTCAGCCATAACAACATCGTAATTACTCTCTAATTCCCGTTCACTGACAGGAATTTTCATCATTACATCACGCTCCCATAATCATAATAACAAAAAAA
>JAFTBA010000311.1 GCA_017458545.1 Synergistaceae bacterium
CCATTGAACGCCCTAAACTGTATTCGATACAGGGACGTTTCTTTTTGTCGCCCGAAATTTTTGACCTGCAAACCCTTAAAGGAAAGTATCTTTCAGCCAATCTCATTAAATTCCTTATGTTACCTGCGTCAACAAAAGGCCCTAAGTAAACAGCTCCGTCATTATATTTATGCCTTGTGATTTCGATTCTGGGGAAATCCTCGTTAGTTATTTTGACGAACGGGTATTTATCGCTCATTTTAAGCTCAATGTTGAAAAACGGACTGTAACGCCGTATCAGTTTAGCCTCAACTATCAGTGCTTCGGCTTCTGTCTCAGTCCTTATGATTGAAATGTCCTCGATAAGTTCAACGAGTTTACGCAGTCTCGGTGATGAATGAGAATGACGGAAGTATGATGATACCCTCCGTTTCAACTTTATAGCTTTGCCGACGTAAATTATTTTGCCGTCAATATCCCTCATTAAGTAAACGCCCGGGCGTTCAGGGAGTGATTTAAGGATTGCCGATATTTTTTCCTTCACAATTTTTTATGCTCCTCGTTAATTTCAACGTCATTAATTTTCGCACAACATGATAAAATTTCAGTAATCAACTTTTCAAGTACTAAAATTTTTTACAGGAGTGATTCATCAATGAAGTTATTTCGTTTTTCAGTGATTGCCCTTCTCGTTGCGGCACTGCTCGCAGGTTCTGCGTTTGCTGACGAACCCGACAAATCTGATTGGCCGGCACAGCTCCGTTTCATGGCAGGCCCTCCCGGCGGTAACTGGTTTGCGCTCGGTACTGCGCTCTCTGAAATGTGGACCGGTGCAGGACTCCCTCAGACAACCAGTTCATCAGGCGGCGGAGTCTCTAACATTCTCAACGCTCACGCTAAACGCGGTGATTTAGGTTTCTCGGTAACTTCACTGCTCGGAGCTGCGTTGAAAGGTGAAGCCGATTTCAAAGGGCGTGTTGTTGACAACGCAGTAATCATGGCGAACCTTTACACACAGTATACGTACTTCATAATGCGCAGGGATTTCGCCGAGAAAAACAACATCAAATCTGTTGAGGACATCATTGCCAAAAAACTCCCGATGAGATTCGCTACCCTTAAACCCGGAACAAGCTCTGAGTTCGTAGTCAAAGCACTCTTCGAGAAAGGCTACGGCTTCGATTACAAGAAGACGTTTCAGGATTGGGGCGGAAGTGTTGAATATGCTTCCTATGACGGAGGTGCTGACCTTCTCGCAGATAATCACCTTGACTGCTTCGCTTTCTCTATCGGCAAAATCGCTTCAACAGTCATGAACATTGAGAGTCAGGTTGATGTAGTACTGTTACCTGTTGGACAGGATGCACTCGACAAACTTTCCGATGCTTACGGAACTGTTACGTTGACGATTGACCCTGGAATCTACAAGTCAGTTCCGGAAGGTGCAGAACCCGTTAAAGCCGTAGGCGATTACACCTGCATAGTAATCCGCAAGGATCTTCCTGCGTCGTTAGTTTACGAACTCAACAAAGCAATTTGGGAGCATAAGGACGCACTTGTTGCAGCAGTAAGGGACATGGCCGAGCTTGAACCGTCAATAGCACTTCCCGAAAAAGTACCTGCACATGAGGGAAGCGTTAAATTCTGGAATGAGCTGAAGAAATAATGCGTAAACTTTCAGGCACAACTAAAACTCTGGTATATCTCTATGTTCTCGCAATGGGAGTGTTTCATCTTTACACTGCCAGCGCAGGGAATTACGAGGCATATTTACAGCGTTCGATTCATTTGGCGTTCGTACTGCCGTTAGCGTTCGTGCTTTTCCCGATGACTAAGGGCGCGCCTAAGGACAGAGTACCTGTTTACGACTGGGTACTCGCTGTGCTTGCAGCTGCGCCGGGAGTCTATTCAATGGTGAATTACACGGCCATAACTGAACGTATACAGCAGATTGACCCGTTGACTACGGCACAGTTAGTATTAGGGTCATTACTTGTTCTGTTACTGCTCGAAGGCACACGGAGAATCGTAGGGTTACCGTTATCGTTAATAGCGGCATTGTTCGCAGTGTATATGCTTTACGGGTATAAATTACCGGGGCTGTTACAGGGCTTCCAGTTTCAATATCCTGAAGTAATCGAACAGTTATATTTGACTGACGAAGGAATTTTCGCGTCTCCTTTGGGAGTCTCAGCGACATACGTAATGATATTCCTGATATTCGGAGCGTTCCTTGAGAAGTCTGGTGCAGGCGATTGGTTCATGAGTGTTGCGCAGGCATTCACGGGAACAACTCCCGGCGGTCCTGCTCAAATCGCAGTGTTAAGCTCATGCCTTTTCGGGTCAATCTCAGGCTCAGCAGTTGCTAACGTTTACGGAACGGGAACATTCACGATACCGTTAATGATGAAGATAGGCTATGAACCTTTTTTTGCCGGAGCAGTTGAGGCAGTAGCTAGTTCGGGAGGACAGATAATGCCCCCTATAATGGGAGCAGGAGCGTTCTTAATGGCATCGTTCTTGGGGCTTCAGTACCGCGAAATAATGATAGCTGCGATTTTCCCTGCGCTGCTTTACTACGGTGCATTGTTCCTGATGGTCAGACTGAGGGCATTGAAGACGGGATTGAGAGGTCTCGACCCTTCGGAGCTTCCGTCAAAACATGATGTGCTGAGTAAGTTCTACATGATTGCGCCCATATTGGGGTTAATCGTTTTCCTGTTAATCGGTTACACACCTATGAGGGCTGCACTTCTGGGAATAGGACTCGCATGGCTTGTATCATTCTTCAACTTCAAACCCGAGACGACAAAGAATCAAAAGGTCATGGCGTTTATAGTTGCAGGAATATCATTAGCGCTTGGAGTATTCTTCACGCTGAAGCCCGAAATTGCAGACAGCGTTAAGCCCGGTATGCAGTTCGTGATTGTAGGAGCATACATGCTAATAGCTTCGTGGTTCAATCCCGGAATGAACACCAGAGAGTTTATTGACGCGATTGAACAGGGAGCGCAGGGAATACCGTTAGTGTGCGTA
>JAFTBA010000312.1 GCA_017458545.1 Synergistaceae bacterium
AGGTGCGTAACATGCCGGGCTCCTTCAGCAAACGCAAGTTTAGCGGTATCGTAATCACATGCACTATGGGCAACTGAGATTCTCGCAATGCTCTTCGCTTCCCTGATGAACGTCATTGCACCTTCAACTTCGGGCGCAACAGTAGCGATTCTGATTAACCCTTCCGATTCGTTCTGTAACCGTCTGAGAAGCTCAGTGTCAGGTCTGATTATGTAGGCAGGATTTTGCGCACCTTTTTTTGCTGACGAGATGAACGGCCCTTCAAGGTTAATTCCTATGAGGCTCTTATTTTTTTGACTGAACGACTTTGCTGCTCTCATTATGCGTATGAGTTCGTCTTCCGGAAGTGTCATTGTTGCAGGACAAATTGTTGTGATACCGTTTTCGGCTTCGTACTGAGCTATTGCGCTTAATGCTTCGCCAGTGCCATCGCAGAAATCATGTCCCATGCACCCGTGAAAATGTATGTCCGTCAGTCCCGGTATAACATAAAATCCTTCGGCATTAATTTTTTCGGTACTGTCTGAGACTTGTGCAATACCGTTAATGATTCGGCCGTTTGATATAGTTATTGTGCCTGTGTGAAATTTATTATCGGGTCTGAAAATTATACCGTTCTCAATTATTATGTCCTTCATCATGTTAAACCGCCTTGCAAAAAAAATGCTCCCCCTGAATTTCAGAGAGAGCTGAAAAATATTTGGTTATTCGCTGCCGAGTTCGATAAATTTTTTGAGGGCATCATAAACGAACTGCACTCTTGTACCTATTACGACCTGAACGTTAGTAGGGCTTAACCTTGTGAGGCCCGGTATACCTGTTGACTTTATTTTTCTCTCGTCAACCTGTGAACTGTCCTTAACGTTGACCCTTATTCTTGTCGCGCAGTAATCGTAACTCTCAATGTTTTCTGCTCCTCCCAAGCCCTCAAGAATTAACGCAGCTGTTTCAGTGAAATCTCTTTTTGCGTCTTTCTTAGGGAGGGGCATTATAGGTTTAACGATTGAGTCGTCAATGTCATCATCTTCCCGGCCGGGAGTTTTGAGGTCGAAAGTTTTTATGGCCCATGTGAACACGACATAATATATTACAGCAGCAGCAATCCCTATCGGAATAATCATCCACGGATTAACTGCCATAGGTGCGCGGAAACTCAATATCCAGTCGACCATACCTGCACTGAAATTGAAACCGCATCTCACAGGGAGATAAGCGCATATTGTCATGAACACTCCTGTTAAGAGCGCGTGAATCAAATAGAGTCCCGGAGCAAGGAACATGAATGAGAACTCAAGAGGCTCAGTGATTCCAGTGAAGAATGCCGCGAACGCTCCTGCGAGGAGTAAACTTTTAGCTACGGTTTTCTTTTCAGGCTTAGCTGTTCTGTACATTGCGTAAGCACCTGCGACGAGTCCGAACATCATTACGGGGAAGAAGCCTGTCATATACATACCAGTTACGCCTTTAACGCCTGCGCCTGACCAGAATTTAGCGAGGTCATTTATGCCTATGGTATCGAACCAGAAGACGGCATTAAGTGCGTGATGGAGTCCCAAAGGAATCAATGCCCTGTTAAATATACCGTAAATCCCTGCACCTATAGGGCCTAAATCAGCGATAGATGTTCCGAATTTTTCGAGGGCACCGTAAACCAAAGGCCATACATAATACAGTACAACTGCCGCTAATGCCGCAACGAATGCCGTAACAACAGCTACACAACGTTTACCGCTGAAGAACGCTAACCATTCAGGCGGCATAGTATCTTTGAAATTGTTGTAACAGGTTGCGCCTATTAAACCTGATAATATACCGATGAAAGCGTTTTCTATTTTGCCGAAAGCAGCAGGTATTTGTGATAATTCTTTACCTGTGTACATGGCAACGGCGTTTGACGATAACAGTGTAGTAATCATGAGCCATGAAACTAACCCAGCCAATGCAGGAGCACCGTCCTGTTCATCGGCCATGCCTATTGATGTACCTATGGCGAACAGGAGAGGAATTTTGTCGATGATGGCACTTGCGGCTTTAATGCAGAAAGCTGCAATGATGCTGTTAGAGCCCCAGCCGGAGGGGTCTATCCAGTAGCCTATGCCGTAGAGTATTCCTGCCGCAGGAAGACACGCAACAGGGAGCATGAGAGACCTTCCTATTCTCTGAAGATATTTCATCATGATAAAAGAGATTTCCTCCTTGTGTGATTTTGTTGCACTGATATTATAGCCATTAATCGCCGTTTGTGATAATTAATCGCATAACGGTTTTTTGAAAATAATATTGCGGCCCTGCGAAAGTACATTGTCTGAAGTAAAATTTTCAACAACTGCTATAATTATTAAAGCATTCCAAAATATTTAGAAGGAGGACTTACCTTGAAATTCAAACTCACAGTATCGTTAATGCTCGTATGTGCATTATTCGCAGGAGCAGCTTTCGCGGAAAACGCGAAGTTCCACATCGGAGTCGTTACCGGCACAGTCTCCCAGTCAGAAGATGACCTCAGAGGCGCGGAACTCATGATTGCCAAGTACGGCGATTCGGCTAAAGGCGGTATGATTACCCATATCACTTACCCCGACAATTTCCCCTCCGAACAGGAGACCACTATAAGCCAGATCGTCGGACTCGCTGATGACCCGTTGATGAAAGTCATCGTTGTTAATCAGGCCGTTCCCGGTACAGCAGAAGGCTTCAGGAGAGTCCGCGAAAAGAGAAGCGATATTCTCCTCCTCGCAGGTGAACCTCATGAAGACCCGGGCGTTATCACTGAAGCCGCTGACATTGCGACACACACTGACCACATCGGAAGGGGCTATACAATTCCGTTAGGCGCGAAGAAGATGGGCGCGGATACTTTCGTTCACATCTCATTCCCCCGTCATATGAGCTATGAGACTCTCGGACTCAGGCGCGCCATAATGGAAGAAGCCTGCAAAGATCTGGGAATCAAATTCGTCTTCGAGACAGCGCCAGACCCGACTAGCGATGTAGGCATGGCCGGAGCCCAGCAGTACATTCTTGAGAACATGCCCGCATGGATCGAGAAATACGGCAAGAACGCCGCGTTCTTCTGCACGAACGACGGACACACTGAGCCTCTTCTTCGTCAGGTTGCGGCACTGGGCGGTTACTTCGTTGAAGCTGACCTTCC
>JAFTBA010000313.1 GCA_017458545.1 Synergistaceae bacterium
AAAAGTTTTATTTTTGAATCCCCTTCGGAAAAAAACGGAGGGGAATTTTTTTTGTTGGATTATAATATTCGGTGAGGTGAAAATCTTAATTATGAAAAAATTTTTTACATTACTTTTACTGCTGACGATTATATGTCTTCCATCATCAGCGGCAACAAAACTTCCCGACAAAGACATAATCATTCTCTACACCAACGATGTACACTGCGGTGTCGATGACAATCTCGGTTACGCAGGCTTTGAGTGGTGTGCTGAACAGGCCAGAAAACAGACCCCTTACGTTACGCTTGTAGATGCAGGCGACTTTGCTCAGGGCGGAAATATCGGTGCAATTTCTCACGGACGTTACATCGTCGAAATCATGAACGCCATCAGTTATGACATAGCTGTTCCCGGCAATCATGAGTTCGATTACGGCTGGGCTCAGTTCGAGAACTTCGCAAAGAACCTCAAATGCGGCTTCATTTCCTGCAATTTAATCAACCTCCGCACCGGAAAGCTCGTATTCAAACCCTACAGGATACTCAGTTACGGCGATGTCAAAGTCGCATTCGTAGGAGCATGTACCCCCGAGTCAATCACTAAATCAACGCCTTCATATTTTCAGGACGACACAGGGGAATACATTTACGATTTTGACGGCGAACCTAAAGGCACTAAGATAATTGCTTCGATTCAGAAAGCTGTTGACGATGCCAGGGCTGAAGGTGCTGACTACGTTATACTTGTGGGACATCTGGGTGAGTACAAGAACGTAACGACTCCCGAATGGACAGTTCCGTACATAGCACCGAGAACCAAAGGCATTGACGTTTTCATAGACGGTCATTCCCACGAGGTAACCCCCTGCCTTAAATTTAAGAACGCTGACAGCAAGGACGTACTTGTAACCCAGTCAGGCACAAAGTTAAACAATGTCGGTAAAGTTACGATTGCTGCTGACGGGAAAATCACTACGGAACTTCTGAATAATTTTGACGGAAGGGACGAGCGAATCGAAAAAGTAGTTGAAGACATAAAAGAACGTTTCATGGGAACGCTCAAGGAACATCTTGGAACAACGAGCTTTGATCTTCTTGCTATGGACGATAAAGGCGGCTGGCTTCTCCGTAACAAAGATACGAATCTCAGCAACATAGTAGCCGATGCAATACTTGCTTCGACAAAAACAACGAAGACGCTCAGAGCTGATATAGGCATGATAAACGCAGGAGGAATCCGTACGAACATAAAAGCCGGAGAAATTACCTTTAAGGACGTTCTGAGTGTACTGCCTTTCAGCAATACTGTGTGTATTTGCGATATACCCGGTCAGACTATACTTGACGAGCTCGAAATGGGAGCGCATGTAATGCCGCAGGGGAACGGCGGATTAATTCATGCTTCAGGGCTGACGTATACAGTTGACACGAGGATACCGACTCCGGCGATAATGGATGAGCATAACATGCTGAAAGAGATTTCAGGAGACCGCAGGATTAAGGACGTAATGATTAACGGCGAACCTCTTGACCCCGAAAAGACATACAGGGTTGCAGCAGTAAGCTACTTTATTTACATGAGGGGCGACGGCCATGTGTTTAAGGGAGCAAAACTGGTTGAGCCTGATTACATGACGGTGGATCAGGCATTTGCGAAGTACGTTAAGGAACTGGGAGTTATTCCCGAGAGATACAGGAACGCTCAGGGAAGAGTCAAAGTTATAGAGTGAAACACATTACCCCCTTGCTTTTGAGGCAGGGGGGTATTTTGGAGGATTGATGAGGATGTTGAAAAAAATATTAATGCCTGCCGTAATTCTCCTGTCCCTGCTGACTGCAACATTTGCTTCTGCTGAAATGGCCGCTGATTTTTTCAGAGAGCCTGAGATGAGCTGTTCTGCTGTTTATGTAGGGCGTGAAGCGAGTGCTAACGGTACTACGATTATTGCGCGCTGTGCCGATACCCATCCTACAACGAGTTTTGCTTACCTCAAAATTAATGACGCTGACAACGAACCGGGGCATATTGTTACCTGGTAAAACGGTTTCAGTTATAAGCTGCCTGATAAAACATACAGTTATGTTTCAGTTCCTTTTCAGCCTGTTCTGGAATACGGCAGTGCCTTTGACTCAATAACTGTCAATGAAAAAGGGCTTGCCGTCTCAGCAACAGTTACGGGCTATGCCTGTAATAAAGCACTTGAAGCGGACCCTTACGTTAAAGACGGTATCGCCGAAGAAAATATCCCTCAAATTACAGCTTCATGCTGCAGCACAAGCCGTGAGGCAATCGAACTGCTTGCAAAGATAACAGACACTCAAGGCTCTGCCGAATCCAACATAATTTTTATTGCCGATTCAAATGAGTGCTGGTACATGGAAATTTACACGGGTCATCAGTATGCTGCCGTAAAACTTCCTGCTGATTGCGTTGCAGGTATGGGAAATGAATTTATGCTGGACTCGCTTTCTGCTTATGACGATGTTATAGCCTCCCAAACACTGCAAACACTCCCGAAAGAAAAGGGATTCGCTGTATTCGATGAAGACGGTACAATCAACCTGTTTCATACTTATGCAGGCAAAGGGCGTTTAGCTGATTACGCTCATCTCAGGACATGGCGTATTCATCATGTGTTATCGCCGTCAACAGCAGGAGAGTATGATACATTCCGTAAATTAGATCTGCTCTATAAGCCTGACAAAAAAGTTTCTGCTGCTGATGTGATAGATATTTTCCGTGACAGATTGGAAGGCACTGAACACGAAGAGCAGCTAGAGGGCGGGAAGATTCGTATTATCGGAACTGAGACAGCAGCCCATGTTCATGTGATAGAAATTCATCACGATATGCCTGCTGAATTTGCGTTACAGTCTTGGGTTTGTTTCTCGAACGCTAATTATGCTCCGTTCATTCCGCTGCCTAACTGCCTGAAGTCCGTACCTGAAGCGTATTCGTATGTTATGCCTGTATACGGTTATGACCCTAACTCAGCGGCATGCCGTTTCAAGGAACTTAACGCTCTGGCAGCTCAGAACCGTAAACTTTACGGGCTTGAAATCGAAAACATGTGGGAAGAGTACAAAAGCATTTGGGCCGGGCAGTATCAGAAGGCACTCAGGCAGGCAAAAATTTCTTGGGACATAGGCGACACTGAAGGAGCAACAGCGCATTTAAGCAGTCTTTCATGTCATATGCTGGAACAAGCACTTCAGCAGACGGATATTACGAGGGATGATTTAATTTTTCATATTATGAATGATACCGATACACTGCGCTATAAATTCTCATACAAAACGCTCGAGTTATCGGAAGAACCCGTTAAACGTCCTCAGTTTGTTCCGTCTGTTAATGCCGCTGAATATGCAGGGCTGTACGGTTATTCTTGCGATGATTCGGAAGAAGGGTTGTTAATCACTAAAGGCAGCACTACCGTAACGGTAATTCCTTTTAACGGGAAGCTCTCATCTAAGGGCTCACTGTTAATTAACGGTGAAAAGGCTGAGGAAATCAGAGCGTTCAGACGCAACGGAGGAATATACATTCCCATTGATACGGCTATGAAATATCTGAAACAGTGAAAGTGAACTACTCCGCCTATAGAGACTGGAGCTTCCTAATTCTTCGAGGTTGCACCGCTATGTTTTGCCTGTGTCTTACGTCCTCTCCAAAGGCGTTAATTTCCTACGTCCCATAGGTATTTCTTCTTTTTGAGTGCTTTCTTCATTCGGCGACGGAGCGCTCTGCTGTCCTAGCGGCTGGCTTGCGCTTTAACGGCCATCTCCAGAAGCGTCAATTTCCTTACTGAACTCAGTGGTATTGGGTTTGTTACTCTTTTGTCGTTTTCTGCTCGGCCCAAATATTTTCTGCACGTGCCACCCCGTATATCTGGTTTACTTGAGTATTGTAGAAATAATACTACACTGAACTTAAATTGGCGCAATT
>JAFTBA010000314.1 GCA_017458545.1 Synergistaceae bacterium
GCGCTGCACTTAGTAGCGAACCTTGCAGCAGTGAAGATGTCCATACCGTTAATCAGGGCATAAGCTAAACCTCCGATGTACGAGTCGCCTGCGCCTGTGGTCTCGATAGCGTCAACATGATACGGCCTTACGACTTCCGATTTACCCTCAGCGCAAATCACTGAGCCGTGTGAACCCATAGTTATCACCCAGATGTTTCCCATTTCACTGCCTGCTTTGAGACCTTCACGGGCGGCGTCCTCAACGCTCCCGATTTTAACGCCTAAATACTCTGAGGCTTCAACCTCATTGACGATTACGACATCGGCTTTAGGGAGTACGGATCTGTCTTCCGGAATTGAAGGTGCAGCGTTGTATAACACTTTGAGTCCGTAACCTTTTGCTTTTTCGGCGGCATAGAGATTCACTTCACGGGGTATTTCGTTCTGAATGATGAGTATCTTAGACTGTTTGAACAAATCATCGGCCATGTCAATATCTTCAACGGTAATATCATAGTTAGCACCCCTGTTAATTGTTGCAAAGACTCTTCCGTCCTCCAATGCATGAATACAACCCATACCCGTTGAAATTCCTGAACGCTTAACGTGCGAAACATCAAGCCCGTATCTTTTTGCTTCGTCAAGAAGGAACGTTCCCATGTTATCATTACCGACAGCACCTATCATGTAAGTTTTAACGCCGAGTTTTGCTGACTGAACCGCTTGATTTGCACCTTTACCGCCTGCAGCTGTTGAGGCAGACTCGCAGGTCATTGTTTCGCCCTCATGAGGCATTCTCTTAACCTTCAGGATAATATCGTAATTCATGCTTCCTGCTACTACTATCATTTGTTCACTCTCCGTTTCCCATAAAAAGCCCCCTTCGCTTTGAAGGGGGTAAGTGTCAATCGTTATGCCTTACTTCTTCAGCAGCGGTGAGTCTGACATTGTTACGTAAGTCAGCGTGCTGTCCAGGTAAGGCTCTGTTACCAGCGTATGTTCGGGTCTGTCATCCAGTTCCCAGCCCTCACGGTCTTTGTAGTCTACTTCCTCTGTCCAGAAAACTACATCGCAAGCCTTTGACTCAAGGCAGATCGCGCGCGCTCCGCTGTGTACGGAAATAAATACTGCGTTCATTTTTAGTCGTTTTGCTATCTCAGAGACTAACGCTGTGTTAAAGCCTATCGGGTCGCCAGCATCAGCAAAGTAATCCATCGGCGGATGATCTCCCGTCAACGCTACTTTGAATGTCAAAGCTCCGTCAAAATGTTCGGGCTTAACGGTTTCAGGGTCTGTTCCGGCTATGCAGTCGTCAATGTACTTCTTCTTCATGGCCGCAAGTGTTCCGTCTGATTTCATGTCCCTGATTGCTGATGAGATACGTTCGCAAAATTCCGCGTCCTCCTCACGGAGAAGCATCGAAAATTTCACGTTGTACACCGATGTTTTCGGAAGGCCGAATACTGCATATTGTTTCGTCCGTGAAATTAGGTAATCAGCTGTGTACTTGTCAATCTCAAGAGCCGCTATTCTTCCGCTCATCAACGCCGCAATCATGCCGTAAATAGTGTAGAAATACTTAAAACGTGTGAACGGTGTCAGTGAGAAAAACGGCTCTGCAAGTTCTGCGTTAAGAGTCTCCTCATCGACTCCGAGTTTCGTAAGATGGCCGAGCAGCATTTCATTCTCCGTACCAAAGCACACACCTGTAACAAGCAGCACTAATATTAACGCTATGACTCTCTTCATTACTTCGCTGCCCTGCGCTTCGCTAAGAAGTTCGCTATATCCTGCTGAATGAACTCGAAATATGACGCTACTATGATAATGATACCCGTAACGACATACTGCCAGAACGAGTCAACATTAATGACGACCATTCCGACCCTGAGAACCGCGAGCATTAACGCTCCTACAAACGTACCCAGTGCCGTGCCTCTGCCTCCTGCCATTCTCGTACCGCCGATTGCAGCGGCAGCGATTGCGTTAGTCTCATAACCGAGTCCTGCCGTAGACTCTGCGCTTCCCAGAGAGGCAAGCATGATTAAACCTGCAGCAGCCGAACACATACCGCACACTATGTAAGCAACGTACTTAACTTTAACGACATTGACTCCCGAAAGTTTAGCGGCTTCCTCGTTGTCACCGACAGCGTAGAGGTAATCGCCCGTTCTTGTCCGTGAGAGCATGATGTGAATGATTATGAATATCACTATCATTACGAGAATATACCAGCGGACGTTGCCGAACATTCTGCCGTTGAAGATGTCCCTGTATACTGAGGGAACTCCTGTTACAGGCATACCGCCCGTTATTACGTAAGCGATACCCCTGTAGAGCGACATAGTACCCAGTGTTGCGATGAACGGCTGAAGTTTAAGGCCGGTAACCAGAAATCCGTTGAACGCTCCGAGAACTGCACCGACCGCAAGTCCTGCTGCTATAGCCGCCCAGGGGTTAGTGCCTTTGACGGCGAGCGAAGCGGTAACGATGCCTGTAATTGCGAACGTACAGCCTATTGAGAGGTCTATACCTCCCGTGATAATCGCAAACATTATTCCTGCGGCTAATACTCCGTTGAGGACCATTTGCTGAAGTATTGTTATGATGTTGTTGACGCGCATGAAGTTGGGATTCATAATCGTGAAGATTAATCCCATTCCGAATGTCGCAAGCAGAACTACAAGCTCACGTTTATATTTGTTGACAAAATTTTTCAC
>JAFTBA010000315.1 GCA_017458545.1 Synergistaceae bacterium
TAAAACTGTTGACGAGGCTGTTACCGAAGCCGAAAAAGAGTTCGGGGTCGAAGTAGGCAGAACGCTCCTAATGGCCGCTCTCGAAAGCCCTAAAGGCGTACTCAATGCCTACGAAATCTGTCAGGCTTCACCCAGACTGTTCGGGGTAGCCCTCTCAGGAGGAGACTACCGCAAGTGTATGCAGGTCAAAGTTATCCCCGGCGGAATCGAAATGCTCTTCGCCAGAGGCTTAATGCTCAACGCCGCAAGAGCTGCAGGCATTCAGTGCTTCGATACAGTCTTCACGAATCTTAACGATGATGAAGGCTTCAGAGCAGAAGTTAAACAGAACGTTGAAATGGGCTTTGACGGTAAATCGTTAATTAACCCGAAACAGATTCCTATAGTTCACGAAATGTTAGCACCTACTCAGAAGGAAATTGCTGAAGCTGAGAAAATCGTTCGTGCTTACCGCGAACACGCAAGCGAAGGAGTCGGAGTATTCACGCTCGATAACGGGAAAATGATTGACATTGCTTTTGTACCCGGTGCTGAAAGAGTCATCAAGTTAGCAAAAGCCAGCGGAATTTACGAGGGGGATCTTTAAGAGATGAAAAACGCAGTAGGAAGAGAGATACCCGAAGAGGCATTAGCCGTTGAACTCAAGAACGGCAGGAAATACGAACCCTATCAGGGCAAAGGTTACAGGGACGGCAAATACATCAAAAAAGCAGGTCCCACAACAAAAATTTACGAGAATCCCAAAGAAAGCAAATTACTTCCTTCAATCCGTGACGCTGTAATAGCGTGCGGAATCAAAGACGGCATGACAGTATCGTTCCATCATCATTTCAGGAACGGCGACTACATCGTCAACATGGTCATGAAGGAAATCGTTGACTTGGGAATCAAGGACATAACGATTGCAGCTTCAAGTCTCGGCGATGCTCATGACCCCATTGCCGAATACATTGAGCAGGGAATCGTTACGGGCATTCAGACATCAGGCATCAGGGGCAAAATGGGTGATGTCGTTTCACACGGCAAACTCAAAACTCCTGCAATCCTCCGTTCACACGGCGGAAGAGTCAGAGCTGTTGAAGAGGGCGATGTTCATATTGATGTAGCGTTCATCGGCGCACCTACTTCGGACGAGTACGGCAACGCAAGAGCACTCGGCGGAAAAGGCGACTGCGGTGTACTCAGTTATGCCGTTGTTGACTCCGAGTATGCCGATAAAGTTGTAGTTATCACTGATACACTTGTCGACTATCCTAACTTCCCTCCGAGCATTCACGGCGTTAACGTCGACTATGTTGTGAAGGTTGACGAGATCGGTAACCCTAAGAAAATTGCTTCGGCTGCCGCAAGAATGACCCAGAACCCCAGAGACTTAATGATGGCCGAAAACACTGCGAAAGTTATCGCTGCATGTCCTTGGTTCAAAGACGGTTTCAGCTTCCAGACAGGTGCAGGCGGCCCGTCGTTAGCAGTAAACAGATTCCTTGAACCTCTCATGGACGCTAAAGGAATCAAAATGGCTTGGGCAATCGGCGGAATCACTGCGGCAATCTGCGAGCTTCAGCGCAAAGGCAAAGTCGGCAAAATAATTGACGTTCAGGATTTCGACACAGGAGCAATCGAGGATATTCGCACTAACCCGAACCACTACGAAATGACTGCCAGCGAGTACGCGAACCCTGCTAACAAAGGCGCGTTCGTCAACAAACTTGACTTTGTTGTTCTCGCTGCGCTTGAAGTTGATACCGATTTCAACGTCAACGTCATCACAGGTTCGGACGGAGTATTGAGAGGCGCACCCGGCGGACACCCTGATACTGCCGAGGGAGCGAAGTGCTGCGTACTCGTTACGCCTTTAACGCGCGGAAGAATGGCAACGATTTGCGAACATGTTGTTACTGTAACGACACCGGGCGACTGCGTTGATGTTGTTGTAACTGATTACGGTACTGCAGTCAATCCGAGACGCACTGACATAATTGAGGCACTCGACAAAGCAGGAATCAAGCACGTACCGATTAAGGAGCTTCAGGAGAAAGCGTATTCGCTTGTCGGGAAACCTGATGATCTTCAGTGGAAGGACAGAGTCGTAGCGATACTTGAGGCACGCGACGGAACGATACTTGACGTTGTGAAAGAGATTAAGCCCTGCGAAATCTAAGAGGGTTTGAGATTGAGACTCCTCCCTGAGACGGGGGAGTTTTTTTATATGATATGAAACCCACCTGCTATGCAGGGGTGGCCAGATAGCTTACAGCTATGCAAAGTCCTTTTTCTATTGTCTATTGTAATGTATTGTTAGTTCGTTACATCACAAAACAAGGAGGAAAAATGGAGTTAGCACATACAACGTGGAACGCCGTATCGTTTTTGCCCCCAAGTATCGCCGACAAATAATATATAGCAAATACAAAGGTTGAAATTGGAAAGATACTCAGGACATTGTGCGAAAGGAAAGGTATTGAAGCACAGTTATATCCCGACCACATACATGTGTTACTCAGTATCCCTCCCGAGTACATAAATTATGTGCTATCTAAAGGGTAAAAGTTCTCTAATATTTTGACCGCTTCGGTAACCTGAAATACAGGTACGGCAACAGACAAATCAAGTGTCGAGGTTACTACGTAGATACAGTAGGACGCAACCAGAAGAAGATGGAAGAATACATACGGAATCAGTTAAGCGAGGATAAATTGTCCGATGAACTCACTAGCAAAGAATTATATGATCCGTTTACGGGTGAAGCAGTAGTAACAGGAGGCAAAAAAGAAGCCCCTTTAGGTGCAGCTAGTGATAGAGGTGCAAAAGAAAGTCATTCAGAGCCCGTTCATGGCTGCCGGTAACAGGCCCTTACAGGGCCGAGCAAACCACTGGCTACGCCAGTGGTGCTGATTTTCGGATATGCTAAGATTAATGCACGTTCCCAAAACAGGA
>JAFTBA010000316.1 GCA_017458545.1 Synergistaceae bacterium
GTTCATGGCAGGGGCTGCGAAATTAAGCGTACAGAAAGCTAACGGCGTAACCAAAGCAATTAATTTTACAACAGGCATCTCTGCTTTAGCTGTCTATCTGCTCAACGGCAAAGTTAATCTCCCCGTTGGAATTATTGCAGGTCTGTTCGGCATCGCAGGTAATTACATAGGCGCAAAATTCTTCGAGAAAGGCGGCTCCAAAATTGTAAGACCTGTTATCCTTATTGTGCTATTATTGTTCTTCGTTCGTGTAATTTACGATCTGTTATTTTGATTTTTGTGAAAGGATTGATTCATTCATGAGAAGTTTAAGATTAACACTCGCGGCAGTTCTCGTACTCGTTATGGCACTTACTGCCTCAGCTCATCCGGGAAAGCTCGACAAAAACGGCGGCCATTACGACAAGGAATCAGGCGAATACCATTACCACAAAGGACCTAACGCTCTCGAGTCCCTCGAAATCAGACGCAATACCGTCTACAAAGCTAAAGTTGAACGCGTTATTGACGGCGATACTATGATAGTATCGTTCCTTTTCGACGACGGCAGCAAGTACCTCAAAGAGCGCGTGAGATTCTTAGGAGTCGATACGCCCGAGACAGTTCACCCTAACAAACCCGTTCAGTATTACGGCAAAGAGGCCAGCAATTTCACAAAGAAAAGCCTCGAAGGTAAAACAGTCTGGCTTCAGACCGATGTTGCCGCTAAGGACAGATACGACAGAATGCTCGCTTATGTCTGGCTCAGAGAACCTAAAGCTAAAGACCTCGATGACGAGTCAGCAATACGCAAACATATGTTCAATGCAAAGCTGCTTGCTGACGGTTACGCGCAGTTAATGACGATTCAGCCCAACTCAAGATACGCGAATATCTTTGTTCATATTCAGCGCGAGGCAAGACAGGAGAAAAAAGGACTCTGGGGCAAAGACCCTGAGTAATTGCGTGAAAATATTAAAGGCCGTCCGTGAAATTAAGCGGACGGTTTTTTTGTTGAAGTTTTTGAGACGAAACGATTGCCCTCAGCAAAATAACGCCACTGAAATTTTCTGCACTCCTCAGCGTAATCAACATTAATTCTCTCGGAAGTGCTGACACAAAAATTATCATTCCCCTCAGTGATATATAGTTCATCACCGCACAAGTCAGTCCCGTAATGCTCAATCGAAATCCCCATAGCACTGCATAATTTTCCCGGTCCGCTGCAGAGTTCAATAAGGCGTTCCGTATGCCGTCTCGAAGTCATCAGGTCAATACCTTCAACAGGCTGAACCGCTCTGATTAAAACAGCTTCGGGGCTGTCTATAACGCTCGCTGTAACGTTGAAACAGTAATACATTCCGTAAATCATATAGACATAAGCCAGTCCGCCCTCATGAAACATTATTTCCGTTCTCGGAGTCCTGCGCCCTTTGTAACTGTGAGCTGCTTTGTCGTAAGGGCCTCTGTATGCTTCAGTCTCAACGATTATTCCTGAGCTTAACCCCTTATCAGAATCGTGAACAAGTATTTTGCCGATTAATTCACGGGCAACAGTACAGGCATCTCTGAGATAAAAATTACGTTTTAACTTTTCCATGATGATATTATAGTTGCAGAAAATTTTTTGACATGTTTTTGACGGAACGGAAAACCTGAAATTTCAGCGGGGGTATTAACTTTACTGCTGATTAGGCGTTAAAATAACAGTAAATCAGAAATTTGGAGGAATGATTTTGTCTTACACGATTAAAGATATATCCGAGCTCACAGGATTACCGCCGTCAACACTGAGATATTACGACAAACAGGGACTGCTCCCTAACCTCAAACGCGACGGTAATAATATCCGCATATTCACGGACGAAGATTACAGACATTTACGGCTGATTGACTGCCTCAAAAAATCAGGACTGTCGATTAAAGACATCAAAAATTTCATAGACATGGCCGATCAGGGAGATAAAGCCTTAACGGGAAGGCTCGAAATTTTCAGGAAAAGAAGAGAAATCTTAAAGCAGGAACTCGCCGACTTACAGGGAGTTCTTGATGTTATCGAGTATAAATGCTGGTACTATGAACGCGCCTGTGAAGCAGGAACTGAGTCGGCCGTCAAAAATTTAACGCATTCTGAAATTCCCGAAAGATTCAGAAGTGCCCTTAAACATCTTCACTGTACCAAACGCTAGTCAATAATCCTGAATCTTCCTTCATGCAGTTCTTTGGGGGAAGGTTCAGCACCATCAATATATCCCAAAAGAACAAAGCATTTCGCCGTATATCCTTCAGGGATTTCCCAGTCATCAAGAAATTTTCGGCCTTCAGGGTTGTTGAACGTCTCTTCACCCCTCGCAATTATGCACGATGAAATCCCAAGTGATTTTGCAGCCAACGTCATGTTCTCTGCACAGCAGAAAGCATCGGCAGTACTGTACAAAAAATCTTCAGGCCCGAATACCGCACACACTGACGGCGCACCGTAAAAACCGCTCTTTATCGAAGGATCGTCAATAATACTCGGCTGTTCGTCAGATACATACCCCCCTAAAAGTGATGACCTGTCGAATTTGGCTATGTTCAATTTTCCGATCTTCTCCGTGAGTTCGGCGTTATGTATTCCGATAATAATACTTCCCTGACGCCCCCCGGCATTCGGTGCGCATAATCCTGCGGTTATTATGGTCTCCATGTCATCACGGGTAATCTGTTTCTTCAGGTATTTTCTTACTGAACGGCGTGATTTTATTGCTTCGATTACTTCCATTATCCGTTAAAACTCCTTCCAGCACTGCGGATCTTCCGCGTAAAAATTTCCGTATGTTCCTTTCGCAACAGCAGGACAACCCCTACAATAAGGCAGCAATTCACACTTTGAACATTTCACGAAATTATTGTATTCCCTGTAATTTTCCATTTCATTCAGCCACAAATCAGAAAGTTTATTGTTAAGGGCATTGCCGACCTTGCTGTCATTGACTCTTCGGCAGGCGTATACATCACCTGACGGAAGAATTGTTATATGGCCGTTGCCGCAGTTACAGCCCGAATATATTTTACCCTTCTCCGCGTCATCGGGAATCTTAAACCTTCCTGTTTCGTACTCATAGAGAGTCCAGAGATGATCTTTGCGGTCAAAATATGTCCTGCACCCTTCAGCCTCATACTTCCTGAAAATCTCATCGCAGACTCCCAGAAACTCACGGTATTCCGACGGTGTTATCCCCGTTTCCATTCCCGATCCGGAAGGGCAGTACCTCGCAAACGAATACACTTCCGCTTCGTGTTCAACAACCGCCCCGATAACTCCGGGTATTTCGTGAATGTTCAGGCTTGAGACAGTTGACATTATGACTGAGCATATACCTGAGTCATTGATGGGTTTGATTTTCGAGAGCGTCTCATCATATGAACCAGGCTTCCTGAAAAAATCGTGAGTCTCCCTCAGTCCGTCAACAGAAAGCTGATATTTCTCGCACCCCAAAGCCTTTAACTTCTTGCATATCCCAATATCAATGTGAAACGGATTGCCTAGTATAGAAAAGTTAATACCGTTGCTGCTGAAAGCCTCAAGCAGTTCCCAAAAGTACGGGTGAAGTATCGGGTCTCCTCCCGTAATGTAGAAATAGGGAATGCGTCCGAATGTCCCGCAAAAATCGAGGCAGTTCGCAAAAACCCTGTGAATTTCCTCACGGCTCATTGACTGCGGAACGTGTGAGTTTCCGCCGGAATATATGTAGCAGTGCTTGCACCTCTGGTCGCAGATGTCAGTGATGTGCCACTGAAACGAAAAGTAACGCATGTTTACACAAAAATATACCCCGTCTTTATCAACGGGGCATTACGATTTACTGATGATACTATTTTTTTTCGCCGCCGCATGATGAAGGCTTAGTGCCGCCGCATGATGAGGGTTTGTTTCCTCCGCATGATGATGATTTGCTTCCCCATTCCGCTAAATCTTTGAGTGCCATTTTAATGATCCTCCTGTGATAAATTTTCGCCGTTAATGATAGGTGAATATTCACATTTCGGCAAGAACGCACCTTTTTGTAACCTGTATGTGAATTTTTGATTAAGCTGTATAATTTTTGCCATGATTAAACGTAAAGACCTGCCCGAATGTCCTGCATCAACAGCTGTTGAATTGGTCGGAAGCAAATGGAAACTCCTAATCCTACGAAGTCTCTTTCAGCGTCCTCACAGATTCAACGAGATTAAACGCGCACTTTCAGGAATAAGCCACAAAGTTTTAGCCTCTTCACTCCGTTCAATGGAGAATGACGGAATTATTGCACGAAGAGTTGACATGAACGTTAAGCCTCCGAAAGTTGAATATTCATTAACTGAACTAGGACTCACTCTCAAACCGTTACTCTCAGTAATGGAAGAATGGGGGAAATTCTACAAATCTCAGGTTGATTAATCTGCCCTTTAACACGCTATAATGACCCGATAAATTATTGAGGGGGAAAAACTTTTCATGAATTACCGCGAATTAGGCTCAACAGGCTTAAAGGTCAGCGAAATCGCTTTAGGCTGTGAGGGAATGGTAGAAGAAAATTACTCAATGTGCAAAAAACTCTTCGACCTCGCTGAAAAATCAGGCATTAATTATTTCGATCTCTATTCGTCAGACCCTGCATTACGTTCGGCTATAGGCAATGCGTTAAAAGAACGGCGCGAAAAATTCATCATTCAGTCTCATCTCTGCTCAGTCTGGA
>JAFTBA010000317.1 GCA_017458545.1 Synergistaceae bacterium
GATTCCGAGTCGTGCAGTGCTGTTAATCTGAAGGTTAAGACCTTTGAATATTAAGTGTTCGCCGAATGAGAGCGATAAATTTTTTATGTCAATCATGCCGTGTAATATACCACAAAAAAATCCCCCCTCACAAATCGCAAGGGGGGACAGAAATTTTCAGGGTCTAACGTTTTTTCACAGTCATTGCAATACCCAGTACTCCGAGCAAAGCAATGAGTCCGAACCCTGAATAGCAGCCTCCGCTTGAACTGCTCCCGACTCCTTCAACAGCTGTTCCAGCACTGCCGTATATTACATCGGTCAGCGCATACTCCTCGCCGTTAACTCTAAGAACGAAGTAGATACCGTCCTCAAGGTATTCAGGATTGATTCTGAAATGCAGTTTGTGATCATCGCTCGGGAAGAACGCAAATTTCAGATCCGCGAACACAAGCCCTATATCCGAGTCAGTGATCTCTGATATGTCCTTGCTTTCTGTTGCCGGCTTCAGCTTGTAGCCGATAAGATGCGCGTTCGTCATGAGATATTCACCGCCGTACATCAGCTCAACTGCCACAGGGACAGGCTCAGTTGCTCCATTAACTTTCTGCTTAATGAAATCCTCAAGGTCAAGGCCGTCAGCTTTCACCCAGTGAACATAGGGGAATGCAAAGCCTTCCGAGTCAGCCTGTAAAGACTCTACGTCGCTATTCAACACAATCGAGTTCGGGGACACGAGCCCTATCCGCCAATATCCCGTATTGTTGCCGCCTGCGTCAATGAGATCACCGCTTACATTGCGCCTGTTCTCATGGACTTCAGTAAGAGATTTACCCGGGTCAATTTCAGCTATAAGGCAGTACGTTCCGGCTGTGTCCGCGCTGGAAGGTGTCCAAGTGAATGTTGCCGTCTGCCTGCTGTTTCCGTTGCCCCAGCCGGGGAGCTTTGTGAAAGTGTATTCGCCTATCGTTTTTTTGTTCTGGCTGTCGTAAATGTCCTTTGCGTATGACAGCTTCACCGTGAAATTGTCAGCGTCAACAAAGCTCGCGTTGTACACAGGAACGCTTATTTTGTATTTCAGACCCTGCAGCAGCATATTGTCGGTATCTATGCCGTAGTCAGCAAGGGTGAATCTTACTCCGCGCATTTTCATGGCCGTGTCATCATTGTTGTTGATATCGAATGAACCCCTGTCCCATTCGCCCCCTGTGGATCTGTAGGCGAATTTTTCAGGAAGAAGCAGCGACGGATCAGGCAGCTTGCTGTAGAGGCTGTTTCTGCCCCACAAAGCGTCATCCCTGTTGAAATCTTCTACCGCAAATGCCGTTGTCATTGTCCCGGCCACGTCAAGATATGTGTCAAAACCTACGGTGAACCCTGCACCGCTGTACGCCGCAGGAATGTTTATTTTTATGCTCTCGCCGTCTGTTACGCTCCTTGTGAAACTTGACTCGCTGTTCTGCGGAATATGCGCCATATTTGAGCCGAAAAGGTTATCTATCGCTGAGAGGAATTTTGTTATCGCTCCGAGCTTGTTGACCTTCTTTGTCTGATCTTGGCTCGTTACTGTGCTTGTCAGTGTGATTTCTTCCGAAAAATTTGAGCCGCTCCATGTCCTTTTACCTTTTTTGGTGATGGACGTTCCTCCCGTGTAGCCTTCTACCTGCTCAAGTGTTGGAGGATATGAAAACAGGTTGCCGCGCTCGTGATACGGCTGGTAGTACGAGTCATTGACACCTGCCACGCCTGACGGCGATGAAGGCTCGCTCATGGCAAAAGTGATGTAGTTGCGCTTATCCCTTACCTTCGATTTGTCAAAGCTGCCCGTAGTGTCGTCTCTTGTCTGGCCGATAATCCACGCCGGAGCAGGGACTTCCTGAATAGGATAACGCCATATGTAACGGGTTGACAGGTTCATGTACAGGGTATCCTGATAGTCAGCCTCAGTTCTTATTGTCATGGTATAGCTCTGGGAACGCTCGTTTGATTTTGATGTCGTTGTCTCTACTGTGTCCTTCAGCTTGTCCCATATCCCTCCAACGGTGCCCATCTTCTTGATAGCGTCTCCGCTTCCTATTCCGGCGGTCAGTATTCCCCTTATGCCCTGAAAAGTTTTTGAGGCCGTACGCAGCTCAGGTGTGTCAAGAGCGAATATAGTCTCAGCTACTCTCGTCATGCCGTATGTGAGGTTCTTTGTCTGTGTGCTTGAATGAGTGTTGCTGTATGTTACCGTGGTGCCAAGCCGGAGCGTGAAATTATTCGGGCCTTTCTGCAGTGCTGTGCCGTCTGAAGTCAGGTTATCGACATGATACGGGAACATCTGAAGCACAGCTGTGTAATCACGGTCCGAAGTGTCAGTAATTTTCACAGGGTCGTTGAGAGAAATGCTCTCACCGGCATAATCAGCCTTCGCAAATGCAAAATGATGATCGCGTTCTCCGGCTGCAGTAATCTCTTTGACCTGAGCCTGCCCGCTTTTTATGCCCGGAATGTTCGACATCAGTGCAATATGACTCCTCAGCTTGTTTCCGCCCCCGCTAGTCCACTGGGGATATTTGATGATGAGGTCGTCGCGTGTCGTTGCTTTTCCGACCGTGCCTGTGAATTTCCCGGCGATGATGTCAAATTCGCGGTCAACAAAGGGATAGGGATTCTGTTCTCCTGTTATAGGCTGAAGAAAGTAAAGTTTCCTGATTTTGTTCTCGTTTTCCTGTGAATGACCTTCCTGATCTATGCCTGCATCGTCGGTACTAGGAAGATCCACATCCCTTGTGCTTACTCCTACCCAGCCGCTGCTGTTGTTGTGATTCCAGTATCTGGTGGGGGTGCCGATACCGTTATATATCGGATGTGTGCTCCCATAGTCGAACGTGTACCAGTCAACATATGCGCCGAATGCTAAACTTAAATACGGAGGTAAAAGCCAGTCAGTACCCCAACGACTATAATTCCTCTCGGTCTGAAGCATGACTCTCAGGACAGCAATATCATCACGGCCGTCTCCGTCAAAATCTCCGACAGTGGCCTTAACTCCGATCGGCATATTATATTCTCTACAATCTAGTAGTTCAAGAAATGTTCTGCGCTCAACGGATTCAGAATCAAGAGTTTGCACGTCTTCCTCACTCCGGAAACTGCCTCCGTTCCATTTATATGTCTTGACGTGAATGCGCCCTGTGTAGCCAACGAAAAAAGTATGCTGAGTGGGGCCTATTGTCAAGGTTTGAACCTGCGGCGATGTGTCCCTGTAAATTACGGCAAACTCTGTATTTCCGTCCGCGTCAAAATCTCCGGCCACAGTGCAGAGTGAATACGTGCAGGAAAGTCCGTCCATGTTAGTGCCGCGGGCCCTGTACTGTTCTCCCCCTACACTGTAGTCATATCTGCCGACCTCGCCGTCTCTAAGCAGGCTGACCGAGAAACGAGCGTCCTTTGGTGTGCTTCCCGTGTGTGAAATATGGAGGACGTTGTAGTGGATAGCAACTGTGTCCGTTTCAACCACAACAATTTCATCGGCATAGCCGTCATTGTTGAAATCGCCTGCGGCCATGTCGACGGGGAAATATACTGTTCCGTCAAACATAGTCGGAGCCTCTCCGAGAGTCTTTGACCATGAGCCGAAATCTGCCGGGGTTACGTATGCGTCAGCGGAAGCAGTGCCGTAATTGACACATCCCAAATGTAAACGGACTGTTGCGCCGTCCCTGAAGAGAAACGCTACAAGCTCGCCGTCATAGCCCTTCACTTTGATACCTGCTTTGACACCGACTAAATTGCCTGAGACGTAATCTTCATAGTCCGGCCATACAAAATGTTTGCCGCCCTCCTGAACATCTACACCGCCTGCGTCAGCACTGCTCACAACATAAGTACCTTGATTGTCCAGCGTTCTGAAGGGTTGTCTAGTGACAGCAAAATTCAGCAGTTTTTTTCCTGCATCACTGCTGCTTACGGCTGAAGTGTTGACTAATGACACGCTGCTATAGTCTGAGAGGTTCAGAAAGTAATAATTATCATCGGGCGACCTACCCGAGTACCCCGTTAATAACGCGAGGCGATTATTGCTGCCGTCATTGTTGAACGAGTGAAGTTCCTTGATATAGGAGTCACCGTAGGCACTATAAATGAACACTGAGTCCTTCTTCATGCTTAAATCCCCTGAGGTTGTGCCCGTAATATGCCTGACTATGTCGGGTATATACTTCAGTTCGCGCTCTGTACCGTCATGGCCTGGAACTGTTACAGCGAAGGAGGCTCCTGCACTGAGAAGAAGCAGCAGGAACACTCCGAATGAAAAACGCAATTTGTGTTTCATGAAAGATTCTCCTTTTTTGAAGTAATTTGAGGATTATCATGTTGAGGAAATTATACTCCAAATGTTATTGCTCTGTCGAATTTCATTCGTGGAGGGGTTTGCAGGATTGTTAAGCACAAAAAAACCGCAGACATTTTTCAGTCTGCGGCAAAAATTCTAATCCCTAATCCCTAACCCCTAAACGCTAATCACCGGTGATAGCGACTTTCTTGTGAGCTTTGTCCTGAGTTTTCTCTGCGACTTCAACGGTGAGTACTCCGTTTTTGAACGCAGCTTTTGCGGTTTCGGGGTCAGCCTCAACGGGGAATGAGATTACGCGCTCAATTTTTCCGTAACGCCTCTCACTGCGGAAATAGCTCTTACCGTCTCCGCCCTCTTTAGTTTCTGACTTCTTTTCGGCTGAAAGCGTGAGCCTGTCGGAATAGACATGAAGTTCGACATCATCGGGGTTAATTCCCGGGAGTTCGGCCTCTGCGAAAATCTTGCCGTCCTTTCTGTAAAGGTCAGTTTTTGCTCCGAACTCAGGGAATGTATCAGTGAAGAACGGTTCGTTGAAACTCCTTGCGAAAGTATCAATAATGCTCTCAGGATCCATCATTCTCATCATCGGGTAAAATCTTTCTCTTGCCATTGTAAACCAATCTCCTTTATGTTATTTCCGTGAAGGTATCTTTTATCTTTTTCCCTCACGACATGGAGAATTATATTACTGACTTTCTTTAACCATATCGGGAGAAAGTATCAATCCTGAGTAATAACTTTTACTG
Organism: Synergistaceae bacterium; assembly: GCA_017458545.1. Taxonomy (GTDB): domain Bacteria; phylum Synergistota; class Synergistia; order Synergistales; family Aminobacteriaceae; genus JAFUXM01. Next base: position 5,062 of record JAFTBA010000317.1, read on the forward strand.
ACTTTTTGATGAAATATGACCTTATAACTCAGTCCTGTTTACGCTAATGCCGCCTCAAGAACCCTTCTCACGTTTTCTTTGCACTCTTCGTACTTCTCGCCCCTGTGAGCCTCATAGACCTTCACCCCGTCAACGAACATCGCAGGAACATGATAGTAGTCATACTGATTCGAGATGTCGGGATTCTGATTCTCCTCAACCCAGTTGATATTGACCGATGAATATTCGGGCTTCCCGTTCACAAGCTCTTTGAGCGCTTCACGGGCCTGTTTGCAGTAAGGACAGCCCTCAAGATAAAACGCTGTTACTTTCTTAGTACTCATTCAGTAAAAACCTTCCTTCAAATTTTTGTTTTAATGATTGTAATTATAATGTGAAAAGTCTCAATCCCAAACTAATAATAAAAAACCTCCGCCGTAAACTTCCCGGCAGAGGC
>JAFTBA010000318.1 GCA_017458545.1 Synergistaceae bacterium
ACGCTTCCGCCGTAGAGTATCACGACTTCAGGCTGTCCGATTAACTCCCTGCTCCATTTGCAGACCTCTTCGGCCTGTTCGGGAGTAGCTGTTTTGCCCGTACCGATTGCCCATACAGGCTCGTAAGCATAAATTATCTTCCTGACCTCTGCAGGTGTTAACCCGGCTATTGCGCTCTTCAACTGACGCTCCATAACCGTAAACGTGTTACCGCTCTCGCGTTCCTCAAGCGTTTCACCGTAGCAGAATACAGGAGTCATTCCTGCGTCAAGTACTGCTTTGACTTTCTTGGCGATGAGTTCATCGGATTCACCGAATATATGACGGCGTTCGCTGTGTCCTATGATGATGTGAGTTACTCCGTACTCGGCAAGCATGGGGATTGAAATTTCACCCGTGAACGCTCCTTTAGCCTCGTAGTAAACGTTCTGAGCTCCGAAAACAAAGCCCTCTTTCTTCGCAGCCTGTGATAAAGGCCATAATGACGTGAACGGCGCAAAGATACCTACTTCGAGATTCTTATCGCCCTTAACGGGTGCATATACTGCAGGGAACTCAGCAAAGAACTTTTCAGTCTCGCTGTAAGTGTTGTTCATTTTCCAGTTGCCGTAAAGATATATCTTCTTCATGCTAAACACTCCCCCTTAAATCCTGAACGGTTCCATTCCGGGTAACTTCTTGCCCTCGCAATACTCAAGGCTCGCTCCGCCTCCCGTTGAAACATGCGATACCTTGTCGGCAACTCCAAACTGACGCACTGCACTGGCTGTGTCGCCTCCGCCGATTACAGTAACAGTTCCGTGCTTCTGAGTCATATCTGCTACTGCCTCAGCAAGTTTCTTAGTTCCTTCGGCAAACTTAGCGTCCTCAAATACTCCCATAGGACCGTTCCACAAAATTGATTTCGCTCCGTCAAGCGCAGCTACAAACTGCTTCACTGTCTCAGGCCCTATGTCAAGTCCCATCTTATCTGCAGGCATTGCGTCAGCACTCACAACAGAAACATCGTCAGCGTCAATCGCACTCGCTACTACGCTGTCAACAGGAAGAAGAATCTTCACTCCCATGTCAGCAGCTTTCTTGAGGGTGTCCTTCGCAAAATCAAGGCGTTCAGCATCGCAAAGGGATTTGCCGATTTCCTTGCCCTGTGCTTTCAGGAATGTATAGGCCATTCCGCCCCCGATGAGAATCGTTGTAGCTTTATCGAGAAGGTTGCCTACGATGTCGATTTTGTCCGAGACTTTTGCTCCGCCGAGTATAAGCACATACGGCTTCGCAGGATTCTCACTGACAGCTCCGAGCATATCACCTTCACGCATTAACAGGTCGCCCGCAAATGAGGCTTTAACGTAGGGGATTACTCCGCACGTTGAACAGTCAGCACGGTGTGAGGCACTGAATGCGTCCATAACAAACACATCGAAAGGTGCTGCCATTTTCTTAGCGAACTCAGGATCGTTCTTCTGCTCCTCAGCGTGAAAACGTGAGTTCTCAAGCATTACCACTTCACCGGGTTTGAGGGCTTCAACGGCTTTGGCAACTTTATCGCCGACACAGTCGTCAACAAAAATTACTTTGAGACCGTATGCCTTTTCAACATCAGGAACTATCTGCGAAAGTGAGAACGCAGGATCTGCTTTACCTTTGGGACGGCCGAAGTGAGAAATTAATGCGACCTTAGCACCTGCATCGAGCAGTTTTTTGAGGGTGCTGGTGTGCGCTAATATTCTGGCGTTGTCAGTAACCTTTCCGCCTTTGAACGGCACATTGAAATCAACACGCATAAGTACTTTCTTTCCTGCAACATCTGATGGTGTAAACGTTTTCAGCTTCATTGAGTCTTTATCCTCCCTGTAATTTTTCGTCTGTTATTTTTTGGATTTTCGTCCACCGATATTTTACAGCAGATTTCCCAATCTGAGGCACTAATTTTTTTCCTAAACCTTCGAGAGTTTCATCAGGGTACTTTAAGCGGAGTATTATTACCTCCCTTAACTTCTCAGGCAATGCCTCTAATTTTCCCGATGAAATAATTTTACGTGCTAACCTGAGCTGTTCCGCTGAGGCTTTCACCGAACGCGCTATATTCGCCGTGTCGTAATTACTCGCTATATTGGCCTTGTTCTTCGCAGAACGGATTATCGTTCGTTCCTCGAAATCTAATGCTGCTCCTTCCATCCCTGTCCCGTAAAGAAATGTCATTATATCTTCGTGATTGCGTAACATGAACTCATTACGGCGTTCTATCCACGTTAATCCCGTTCGGGATAATATTTTTCTTGTAACTGATGACGTATATTCGTCGGATATAATCAGCGTTAAATAATAGCCTGATTTAGGGAAATATAATCCTCCTGTGCTGCCCCATAATCCTTTTAGCCAAGACCATGAGGTTTTAAGGGTTCGGGGCAAAACAAGTATTTCGTGAGGACATGTGAATTTAACAGAGGGTTTTTTTGACGGTGATGTCAGCATTGAAACGGACAGCTCGAATTTTTCAGAATATGATGTTAAAGGCCATAATCTTACTTTGCCGGGACCTGATAACCTTCGTGCAACATGCAGCCTGTTGGTAGTGAACGTGTTATTTTTGCGCCTCATTCCCAAAAGTAAACCTGAAACTTCAGCATCGGCATTACTGCGCGAAATCACTGGAGACGTAAGCCATTCATCCCACAGTTTAGAGAGCCATAAATTTTGGGCATTGCTGACCGACACATTAATTCACCCCGTATTTTTATGCCGTGAAACTCACATGTTTTCCTGTTCTGATGTTAGCTCTGATTACAGGAGTTCCGTCCTGTTTAATCTCCTGTTCCTCATGATGTTCGGGAACGGATTTCGTGAAACTGTCCCGTTTCTGCTGACCGCTATGACGGCCTTCGCGCTCATCGTTCTCAGTCTTACGGTGAACCCTCTGCATTTCTGCAGCAGCATCACTCGCCTGAACTCTTTGAGTTACACGTATTCCCTCACGCACTATCTCCTGAGACTGACCTGTGTCCTGCGCTGCCGCTAAAGCATTCGGAGCATGGTGCGTCATGGCCTCAACATTCATGTTCGACATAATCATACTTACAGGGTTCATTGAAAATTAACCTCCTATTTTGCCAGACATGTAATCATACGGCACTAAAACTACAGCGCGTTTCTCATCGTCGGCAACAAATGCAGTATATTTACAGTCCTCATGCACTATGTACGTTAAACCCCTGACCGTTATAACCGTTCCTGCGTAACATATATCTTTAACTCTCACTATGCCTTTGTCACGGACTAAAGCTATCTGTTCCTCAAGCTCTTCAAGTTCCTTTTTCATACTTTCACGAGCAGCCTGTAACTGAAATTTTACTTTCGTTAAATCCATCATCATTGCGCGTTTCTTATCGTCTAACTGTCCTGCAGCTTCGAGTTTTTTCAACAAAATCATATTAGGCTCAAGACGTTCTAAATTCTCTTCACAGCGTTTTATCTCGGACGTGAATATCTTGCGTTTCTCTAATTGTTCAGGAGGCAATCCGACTACTACTTCGGTTTTAGTACACATTTCACTCCCTAAAATATTACAGGCTACTTCTAATCCTGCTTCTATTCTTCCTCCTGCTATCTGCGAATGCTTACCGCTCCCCAGTGCTATTACAGCTGTTTGGGCGTAAAGATGACTGTGTAAAATAGCGTTCTTAACCAGAATTG
>JAFTBA010000319.1 GCA_017458545.1 Synergistaceae bacterium
ATTTTGCCGAAGCTGCCCGGTGGTATCGTGAAGCTGCAAGCAGGGGACATGTAGGGGCAATGAACAATCTCGGTGTACTGTACGTAAATGGTCAAGGTGTAGAACAGAATTACGCCGAAGCTATGAAGTGGTATCGCAAGGCAGCGGATAACGGTAATGAATATGCAATGTGTAATCTTGGTTCTAGGTATGAGGACGGCAAAGGGGTAGAGAAAAACATTGATGAGGCCGTCAAATGGTACACCAAAGCAGCGCATAAAAAACAGAAGAAAGCTCTGGACAGGCTGAAGGCTCTTGCTGAAGACGGAAATACTCAGGCTCAGTCATCACTCAGGTCAATACACTAGACCCCGTAAAGGCGGAAATACATGGCGGAAATACATGGCATCTGACGGGACTATAGGGCTGAGGCGATTATGTAACCCGTAACTGAAACACGGAAATTTCACGAAAGGACACAAAAAGAAAGGAGGGTTTTATATGGCAGATAACGAATAGCAGAACGTGGTAGTCGTTCAAGATTCAAGCTCCGTGCTCGGAGTACTCAGCATAATCGGTATCTTTGCATTTGCTCTGATTTTTGCTCCTCTGGGCTTAATCTTCGCGGCTGTTGCAATCTACAAGGATCAGATCGGTTTGGGAATAACAGGCTTATTTCTCGGTGTAATAGCATTGCTGCTTTCTCCGATGTTCTGGGGTGCTGTGAACTACGCAGGGCGTTAAGTTTTCTTCACACACAGTTGAGACGAATCCCCCTTCCGGAAACGAAGGGGGCAATTTTTTTCTCAGCACTCCACAAACTTAACAGGGTTTCCGCAGGAGTCAATGAATTTCATCAGGTCATCATACCCAATCCACACCGTAGCAGTGTTAATATTAGGGTGAAATCCTAAACGCTCATGTCCCTTAATGCTCGCGTCAATCACTACTTCAACATCATGATTAGTATTATTGATTAACCCGAAAGGAGACACAGAACCCTTAGTGAGTCCCAAGTGTTTCATCAGTCTTTCCGCTGAACCGAAACTCAAATGCGTTGCACCTATTTCACCCTCAAGCCTCTTCAAATCAGTATGCTTATCTCCGTCATGTATCACAAGATAATGACGTTTACCGTTAGCATTACGCAAAAACAGATTAACGGGTACCATGCCTTTTTTGTCCAAGCCTGCTGCTTTCACTGCCTCAATCGTGAAAACCGCTTCGTGTTCGTCAAGCTCATACCTAATCCCTAACGCCTTTAAGCGTTCAAGTACTTCATTCATTTCGTTATCACTTCCCTAAAACATCTGAAACAGTGTAGCATTTCACGTCTCTTTCCTTAGCCTTCTCAACCTCAAACTTCACAACCTTATTCATGACCTCATAGTTATTCCCGGTTTTACCGCTGAATTTGACATTTGAATAACCTCTGATTACTTCCTCGAAATGTCCGGCTCTCCTGAGAATATCTGCCCTCATAAGCGTAATGCTTTCACGCCCTGATTCATTCAGTCTCTCATCGGCTATTAGTTTTTCGGCCAAAACAGCGGCTTTTTCCCTGCAAATTTTTGCACCCTCGTAATCATCTGCATCATCGCATGACCACGCAGCGTGAAGAGCAGCATTGAACGCGGTCATAGGGTCATCGCATTTCCTCGCAATCATGTACTGCCTGTAGAATCTTGCAGCAAGCCTTGACTTAAAGGCTGTACCTTCGCAGGAAATATAACCCTCTGATTTCAGGAACTCAGGCGAAGTACCTAAAGGGTCTTTAATGTCGGAAGCTGCATAACCGCAATTACTGCATTCCTGAACCCACATAGGCATGGTACTTCTCTTCATTTCGGGCGGACGGAGATCCAAATCCGAAGGGCCGAAAGCATTTGTGCTGGAAAGTACACTGAACTCATTTTCCGTTCCGCAAACTGAGCATTTTGATTTCACTCCGGAAAAAGTCGTTGAGAACGCTGTACCCGTAAAAATAAGAACTGTCAGCAATGCAATACAAATTTCCCTCATTAGTTATTACCTCCTCAAAATTCACTCAATTATAACCTCAGAACAAAGCTTCACATCTTTATCCCTAACGCTCCGAATAACCCTGCTAACCCTTCGGCAGCAACGTCCCTTATGATTTTTCCTTCATCGTTGAAGTAGTAGAAGTTCATGCACCTGAACGAAAATTCCTTCCCGGTCGGCGCAATCCCCATAAATTCACCGTCATGCGTTCCAGAACATATCCAGCTCACAGCAGCCTTATCATCTTCAGCGGCAATGTCCTCAATCTCCCAGTGAATATCAGGGAAACTCTTACGCATAAATTCAACAACAGACAGATAGCCCTTGCCGCCGTAAAGTTTTTCGGGCGATGTCAGACTCGTAAACTCAGCTTTGCTGTCAATGAGTTCTTCGGCAAGTTTCTTGTCGTTTGTGTTGATACATTGTTTGAAACGCTCTATCGTTTCGCGCCTGTTCATCTCAAAATGCCTCCTAAATTATCAACGTGTAATAAAATATACCAGACACTTTAATTTTCACAAAGGAGACTGCTTTATGCCCGAAGAAATTTTACAGGACGCTTTCAATTCCGAAGACAATGAAGTCGTAAGACAGCGCAAAGAAAAATTATTACGCCTCCGTTCAGAAGAAGGCTATGACCCTTACGTCAATGAAACTTGGAACAGAACTGACACTCTCGCTTCAATCCGCGAACGTTTCGACTCACTTCAGCCCGAACAGGAAGACTCTTCAGTTACACTCAGCACCGCAGGCAGAGTCATGACTATCCGCAAACAGGGTAAAGCTACGTTCGCAGACTTGGCCGATGAAACTTCTAGGATTCAGTTATATTTCCAGATTAACACCGTTGGCGAAAAAGAATACGACTTCCTCAAAAAATGGGTCGACACAGGCGATTGGTTAGGCATCATAGGACACCCCTGCAGAACAAGACGCGGTGAATTAACCATTATGGTTACAGGCTACAAATTACTCAGCAAAGCTATCAGACCCCTTCCAGAAAAATGGCACGGCCTCACAGACACCGAGATACGTTACCGCAAACGCTACATGGACCTCATCGCTAATCCCGAAGTCCGCGAAGTTTTCCGCAAACGTTCACGCGTAATCTCATCGTTCAGGGAAACTCTTGAGGCTCACGGCACCCTTGAAGTTGAAACACCTATTCTCTCAGTGCTGGCAGGAGGCGCAAACGCAAGACCTTTCAAAACGTTCCACAATGCTCTCAGCGTTGACATGTACATGA
>JAFTBA010000320.1 GCA_017458545.1 Synergistaceae bacterium
AAGCGGTTGAGCGGCAAAGATAGGTCCGGCGGACTTACAGAAAGTTTTGGAGGGAATACCTCAGATTTACGGCGACAGGGTGCTTGCCTCTTGGAACGGTAATGAAGACGCTGCCGTGTTTGAGATTGACGATAAACGTTACGGGATATTGACTGTCGATTTCATCACTCCTGTTGTTGATGACCCGTTCACTTGGGGGCAGATTGCAGCGGCTAACTCACTGAGCGATGTATTTGCTATGGGAGGAAGGCCGATTGTCGCGCTTAATGTCGTATGTTTCCCGACTAAGTATCTTGAACTTGACGTTCTGAAATCAGTGCTTGAAGGAGGATTTGAGCGCGTCAGAACAGCAGGTGCATTCCTTGTAGGAGGGCACAGCGTTCAGGACGATGAACCTAAATACGGACTCGTTGTTTACGGTGAAGCCGAGAAACAAAAACTTTGGAGGACTTCGGGAGCTGTTGAAGGTGATAAGCTGATACTCACCAAGCCTTTGGGAACAGGTATAGCAATAACAGCGATTAAAGCCGAAATGATTGAAGACGAGTCAACACTCATTGAAGCGACTGAGAGCATGAAGAAATTAAACATAATTGACCTGCCCGATGATTTGCACAGTGCTGTACACGCAGCTACTGATGTAACAGGTTTCGGACTGGCAGGCCATCTGTCGGACATGCTCGGTCAGAATCTCAACTGTAATCTCAGGCTTGAGTCCCTTCCGTCAATCACGGGCGTTAAGGAACTTGCCGATATGGGATTAGTCCCTGAAGGTGCTTACAGGAACATGGCCGCGTTTCAGGATAATGTTGATGTTGAGGGTGAGTTCGCACAGAGCGATATTGATATGATATATGACGCACAGACTTCGGGAGGTTTACTGCTGGCAGTTAGTCCCGAAAAATCATCCGAAGTTCTGAATCACATACGAAAGAAGGGATTTGACAGGGCAGAAATTATAGGCGCGTTCACGGAAGGTGCAGGCAGGATAGTTTTACGTAAGGAATGAAAAGAGGTTTTTATCATCATGAAGAAGTTTGTTGCTGTGTTGATTGTAGTGTTGTCAGTGAGTTCGGCTTTTGCCGCAGGGGATGAGCTTTTCCAGACGGCATTGCTCCAGTCGTTGATGCAGGGTGAATATGACGGCGTTATAACCGTTAAGGAACTGAAAACTTACGGTGATACGGGTATCGGAACGTTTCAGGGTGTGAATGGTGAACTCATAATGCTTGACGGAAAAGTCTACCAGGCTTTGTGGGACGGAAGCGTGAAAATTGCTTCTGATGATGAGACTGTGCCGTTTGCAAACGTTACATTCTTTGACGCTGACGTTAAGAAAGAAGGCGTAACCGCTAAGGATATGAAAGCCCTTCAGGACATCATGACCTCAGCAGCTAAGGAACACGGCATAAATCAGTTCTACATGGTCAAAGTCAGCGGTTTAATGCCGAACATACACGTCCGCAGTGAACTCGCACAGAATGAACCCTACAAGCCCTTGAACGATGCCCTCAAGACTGACCAGAGGGAATTTGAGTACAAGGACATTCGCGGAACATTAGTAGCTCTTTACTGCCCCAACTACATGAGCGGCCTCAACTCGACAGGCTGGCACCTTCATTTTGTCTCTGATGACGGCACTAAGGGCGGTCATGTCCTGAATGTTGAGACTAAGGACTGTCTGCTCGCAATGGACGTAATCAGCGAATTTAACATGATCGTTCCTAACCGCAAAAGTTTCAACGATAAGGATTTATCCGTGAACATGCAGAAAGATATTGAAGCAGTAGAAGGCAGTTCAAACAAAGACAGGAAGGAAAAATAAATCATGGAAAAACATGAACTCGTTATCATCGGTGCAGGCCCTGCAGGAATGTCAGCGGCAATTTACGGAAAACGTGCAGGACTTGACGTACTTGTTCTCGAAAGAGCAGCGACAGGCGGTCAGATTAACATTACTGACGAAATTGAAAACTATCCCGGCGTTGCTCACGCTACAGGCCCCGAAATCGGCGACATGCTCAAGAATCACGCGCTCAAATTCGGAACTGAGTTTCGCATGATCGACAACAGCAAAGTCGAACTCAGAGGCGACAAAAAAATCGTCATTACCAAAAAAGGCGGCGAAGAAAACGAAATTGAAGCCGAAGCTGTCATCGTTGCAACAGGCGCACACTTCAGACGTTTAGGCTGTGAGGGCGAGGCTGAACACATAGGTCAGGGCGTAAGTTTCTGCGCTGTTTGTGACGGAGCATTCTTCGAGGATTTAGAGGTCGCCGTTGTCGGAGGAGGCAACACAGCTGTTGAAGAGGGCGGTTACCTCACGAAGTTCGCATCGAAAGTCTACATCATTCACAGACGCGATGAGTTCAGAGCTGACAGGGCTGCTATCGCTCAGGCACTCGCTAACCCGAAGATTGAACCCGTCTACAACACAGTGGTTGAGAAAATTGAGGGCGACGGAATGGTCGAGAACCTCGTTCTTAAGAACGTCAAAACGGGTGAAGTCAGCAATCTCGCAGTATCGGGAGTGTTCATGTTCGTGGGACAGGAACCCGATGACGAATGCGTCAGGGGACTCGTTAAGGCAGAAAAAGGCGGCTGGATCATCACCAATGACCATATGGAGACATCGGTTGAGGGTATCTTCGCGGCAGGAGACGTGAGAAGCAAATATTTACGTCAGGTAATCACCGCTGCTGCTGACGGAGCTGTTGCCGCAATGGCTGCAAGCTCGTACATCAATGAGCAGTTACACCTCCGTTCGACCCTGCTTGAACCCGATGAGGTAAAAGCGTTCTTCTATTCGAGCATTGACCAGTCTCAGGTGAAACTCTCGAATGCCGTAGAGAACTGCGCGAAAGCTAAGGGCGTTAAAGTGCCTGTGATTGACGGTTACAGGAACGCGAGAATGACAGAGAAACTCGGACTCACTGACAAGATGCCCGCGGTCGCAACGATAAAGAAGGGCGTTGTCGACAAGGCAGTAACCCTCACGAATGAGTCGGAAATCGAAAAAGCGTTGGCATAAAAATTTTTGGTGTTTTGAGGAGAAGGAGGCAGTTTTTCTCATAAAAAGCTGCTTCCCTTTTTTGTGAGGTGAAATGTATGGAGAATTTATTGTTGCTTTTTACGTCATCACTGCCGTGCTGGGACGAAGAGACCGTTAGAGTTGCGGGTGAAAATCCTGAAGCCCTTAAAGCACTCGAAGAGTCAGGGGACCTGAAGAGGATTTCATCTGGCTATGTTCTGACTCAAAAGGGAATCATTACCCGTGAAAATATTGCAAAAGAATTATACCTTCCTGTTACGTCTGCAGGAGATTTAATCACTGACGCTTCTATTGCCCGTGAAATGTTAGAGTTGAACCGAATGACTCAGTATCTTGACCGTGCATTCGTTACTGACTGGGGGATTAAGGAAGTTACAATCAGTGAAACCTTCCCGATAATGCCGTGCCTTAATGATGATGAGTATTTTGCGTTTGACGGGGGAAAAGTCAAAGCGGCATGGCCTGAACATGAGACGGTCAAAAAATTTTTTGCCGATTTCCCGAACGCAGGAGTTTCGGCGAGGAAGTTACCTGCACCGGGTCAACAGGAGCTTGATGAATGGGCGTTGAAGAATAATCAGAGTTACGGTTCATTGAGGGTAGATTTCGTGATGAGGGCTAGGGCTGATTTCAACCACTACAAGAATTACCCTCAGTTTGATTCCGATAAGTTCAAGTTTCTCGACGCTGACAGGCTGTTTGTGCAGAAGGTTAAGGACATCAACAACCCTGAAAAACTTTTGCCGTTCATCGGTAAACTTCACATTTTTTTGACGGAACAGAGAAGAATCTTTTTGCCCGGGTGGTTTGACATTGACCATGACGAGAATGAAGACTGGATTTTGTTGGCGTTCGTTACTGACACTGAAGGGGAACTTGAAGGGCTTACACGTACGTTAAGGGCTTGGGGGCATGGGCTGATTGACCCCGTTAATCCTGTTTACATTCTAGGAACAAGTATTGAGAGGCTAAGGAATCAGACGGAACAGAAACGAACGATTTACGATTGGTTTCAGGAAGAGACCGTGCGGATAATGAGACCTGACGCGCCCGACGGTGAGTAATGCTTATCATTGAGAACACATCAACCGACCCACGTTCTAATTTGCAGCTCGAAGAAAATTTATGTTCACTGGGCGTTGAGGTCTTCATGCTGTGGAGGAACTCACCTTCGGTTATAGTCGGACGTTTTCAGGACATTGACGCTGAAGTTGACACGGGGTTTGCGGAACGCAACGGCATTCCGATAGTCAGGCGAAATTCAGGGGGCGGAGCTGTCTATCATGACTTGGGGAATGTAAACTACAGTTTCATTCAGAGGGACGACAGAAGATTAACGCTTGAACATTTTGCGCGAATCATAATGAGGACGCTTAAGGCTGTCGGTATAAATTCCCGGCTTGAGTTCAGGCATAATGATATTCTTGCTGACGGCCTCAAAATTTCAGGCTCGGCTCAATACAGGCATGAGGGTGTTCTGCTTCATCACGGGACGTTGCTTTTTGACTCGGATTTGAGCGTTATTCCCAAAGTCCTTAAACGTTACGGCAGAGTTACAAACATAAGGCCATTGCTTAAACATGATATGACAGTTGATGAGTTTATCCGTAAAATATTTGATTATTGTGCGTTCACATGCAGGTCATAAATCAGCACCACTGACATAGCCGGTAGTGCTGATTATGTTTTCATGAGAAATTGTCTACAAATTCCGAAGGGGTATAACTTGGTATTGCATTCTCCTCGAAATCGCTCCTGTTCCTTGTTACGATACAGTCAACTCCGTTAGCTTCAGCCTTCCCCTTCTTACCTCGTCAATATCAAGCCGTCTTCCTGCTATACCTTTAAGGCTCTTGAACCCGATTTCGTCATCATCTTCATTCTTTAACTGTGCAGCAAAATGACGTGTAATCTCATTCTCAGTCTCGGCAATCATTAATGCTCAATTCCTTGAGCTTTAAGCACAGCATTTTTTGATGACCTCAGCGGCCTTAGCGAGCAAGTCATCAGGAATATTCAGCGCAGGTAGCAATCTCACTCTGTCTTTAGCTGTTAAACACAGCACACCTTCAGCGATACAGGCATTTACGACATCTTTCGCCGGTTTTGTTGTCTTCAGTCCCATCATGAGTCCCATTCCCGAAACCTGTTCAATCCCTTCAGCACCGGTGAACGCCTCAAACAAAAATTTGCTCTTCTTCCTCACGCCCTCAAGCAGTTCATCATCAATCCTCTTGAGTATGCTCACTCCTCCTGCGCAAGCTACAGGATTCCCTCCGAACGTTGAGCCGTGATCCCCTGCTTTCAAAGTATCTTTAACCTTTTCGCCGAGCATAGTCGCTCCCAAAGGAAGCCCTCCTGCGAGTCCCTTAGCGGTTGAAACTATATCGGGTTCAATTCCGTAATTCATGTAGCTGTATAACTTCCCCGAACGCCCGTTACCGGTCTGCACCTCGTCAACAATAAGCACTATGTCGTTAGCCCTCGCAAATTCTGCAACGCCTTTCACATATTCCTGACTGAGCGCAACTACTCCGCCCTCGCCCTGAACGCACTCAATCATTATTGCAGCTGTCTTGTGAGCGTCGGCAAGCGTCTTAATGTAATCGAGGTTATCGGGTTCAGCGTGAACAAAACCCGGCGTTAAAGGTCTGAAAAGTTCGTGGTAATGATCCTGTCCCGTTGCAGACAGCATTGTGATAGTACGTCCGTGAAAACTGTTCTTGAGCGTTATGACCGTGTAATAGTCTGCACCTTTAGTGTCAGCTGCATATTTTCTGGCAGTTTTGACGGCGCACTCGTTAGCTTCCGCGCCTGAGTTAGAGAAAAATACTTTTTTCATTCCTGTGCGTTCGCAGAGCATTTTAGCGAGTTCGGCGCAGGGGTGTGTGTAAAACAAGTTCGACATATGCTGAATCTTAGCGGCCTGTTCGCAAATTGCCTTGTACCATATTTCATCACATGCTCCGAACGAATTAACAGCTATTCCGGAAGTCATATCGATATAGTCTTTGCCGTTAATGTCCGTAACCAATGATCCTTTACCTGCCGTTATTACTACGGGATAACGGCTGTAAGTTCCTGCAACGTATTCCCTGTCGAGTTCCTGAATGTTCATGTTCACAAAAATCTCTCCTTTATGCCTAAGCCAAAAACATTGTCCCTGCCCCCTCATCGGTTAAAAGCTCGATTAAATTCGAATGAGGGACTCTTCCATCCATAATTATAACTTTCCTGACACCTTCAGTGATTGCCTTAATACAGCATTCAGCTTTTGGAATCATTCCGCCTGATATGACTCCTGATTCTCTGAGTGCATGAGCTTCTGCAACGGTGATTTCGGGAATGAGTGTTGAGGGGTCTTTAGGGTCGCGTAATATTCCTGCTATGTCGGTCATCATGATTAATCTTTCGGCTTTTAACGCTCCTGCAATATAAGCAGCTGCAGTATCGCCGTTAATGTTAAAGATTTCGCCGTTTTCACCGCATGCAATCGTAGAGATAACGGGGATGTAATTTTTAGCGAGGAGGTCATAAACGCATTCGGGATTAATCTTAGTGATTTCGCCGACAAGACCGAGCCGTTTGTCTTTGAATTTAGCCTCTATGAGTTTGTCATCAATTCCTGAGAGTCCTATAGCTCTTGCGCCTTTAGTTTCTAGGAGTCCGACAAGTGATTTGTTGATTTTGCCTGCAAGAACCATCTGCACAATGTCTATAGTTTCCTGGTCAGTAACTCTGAGGCCGTCAACAAATTCAGGTTTTTTTCCGAGTCTGTCCATCAGCGAATTAATCTCGGGGCCTCCTCCGTGAACGAGTACTACATTAACCCCTACGAGCCTTAACAGCACAATATCTTCCATAACCTGCTGTTTGAGTGTTTCACTGGTCATAGCGTTACCGCCGTATTTAATGACGATAATTTTGCCTGTGTACTTTCTGATGTAGGGCAGTGCCTGTACGAGAATTTCTGCGTGTTCAGTAGCTTTCATGTTATTCATCTCCTGACGTTAAGTCCTGTAGTTTCATCGAGGCCGAGCAGTATGTTCATGTTCTGAATTGCTGCGCCGGATGCGCCCTTGCCTAAGTTATCGAAGCGTGAAACGAGTAAGAGTCTTTCACTGTTACCGTGTACTGTAATCTCCAGGTCATCGCGTCCTGCGAAAGCTCCTGCCGAAATGAATCCTGTTTCAGCGAAGTCATCACTGTCAGAAAAATATATCACTCCGTCATGATAATAATCCCTGTAGCATTCCTTAACTGTTTTAACGTCAGCATTATTGAGTGAAACGGTAACTTCCATTCCGGCGTAGTAAGGCGCGACAATGGGACAGAATACGGGAGGTACATTGAGTCCTGAGACCTGAGTCATTTCTGGGAGGTGCTTGTGGTTTTGAGTCAGTCCGTATTGTCTTGGAGCGTCAAGTAATTTATTTCTGTTATCGTCTTCGTACTGTGCGATCATTTTTTTGCCGCCTCCTGAATAACCTGTTAGCGAGAAACACGAAAGCCCTGTTTGAGGATTGACCAGCCCCGACTCAACGAGGGGTGCCACCAGCGCGATGAACCCTGTAGCATGACATCCGGGGTTAGCGATTCGTTTAGAGTTTGCGACTCTGAGTCTCTGTCCTTTGAGTTCCGGGAGGCCGTAAACCCAATCGGGATTGACTCTGTGAGCAGTTGAAGTGTCAATGACAGCGGTATTGGGATTGCTGACGAGTGAAACGGATTCTTTAGCTGCGTCATCGGGGAGGCATAAGAAAGCTATATCTGCCTGATTGAGTGCATCGCTGCGTGCGTTAATGTCTTTTCGAGTTTCTTCGGTTAATGTGAGGAGCTGAATGTCTTTGCGTGAACTTAAACGCTCATAAATTCTGAGTCCTGTAGTTCCTGCGCTTCCGTCAATAAATACTTTCTTCATGACAAAATCTGTTCTCCGTTTTAATTTTATTGCCGCGTATTATAACCGTAAGATAAATTTTTTGTCAAATTATTTCTTTGAGAGTGAACAAAAGTTCATTATGCTGTGTGATAAAATCAAAAAAAATATATCATAGGAGGAGATATTCATGAATCTCTCTAAAAAGGTGTTTGCTTTCTTTTTGGCTGCACTCATGGTATTCAGTTTTGCTGCTTTCAGCTCGGCAGCAGAGGCTGACAAAACACCTGCAGATCTCGTTGTTTACGGCAAGATTTTCACTTCCGAAGGCAATCAGATTGTAGAGGCATTCGCAGTCAAAAACGGCAAATACGTCTATGTAGGCGACAAAAAGGGCGCAGAGGCCTTTGTTGAAGCCGGCAAGACCGAAGTTATTGATTTTACGGGTAAGGGTCTTGTAATGCCCGGCTGCGGTAACGGCCATGCTCATTACATGCTGGGTTATGCCCTCAAAACAATAGGAACAACGATAGAATACGAGGATGATACAAAGAAGTTCATGAATGAAATACTCCCTGCTGCTGTCAAAAAGGCAAGGGAAACAGGTGCAAAGGCTGTATTCGGTCAGGGCTGGAATCTTATGCACTTTGGGGAGCATATTCCTACACGTCAGGAATTGGACGCTGTATGCAGTGATATTCCCATGTACTTTTTGGATGATGAATGCCATAAGGCTCTTACGAACACACTTATGCTCGTCAAAGCAGGTATCATGAAAGAAGACGGCACTGCAGGCAAAACAGAAATACGCGGTGGCGAGATTGCAACAGATACTAACGGTATTCCCACAGGCTTTTTGTCGGAACAGGCTCAGACTTACGTACGTTCATTCTTAGACGACATATATACCCTCGACATGGCCATAGCCAACATAGCAGATATTGAGCATCATATGCTGTCATCAGGTTACACAATGTACACTGAAGGCTGGGGCAACTATTTCGTCAACACCAATTACTATGAGGCTCTCCGTCAATTAGACAAGGCCGGCAAACTGCATTTCGTAGTAGGTCTGCCCTATGAATTTGAAAGCTGGATGAATGTTGATGAGGCTCTTGCAAGAGCAGTCGACGCTAAGAAATTTGCTTCTAAGCGCGTAATGCCGAGATGGATTAAGCTGCTCATGGACGGCACTGTAGAAAGCGGCACA
>JAFTBA010000050.1 GCA_017458545.1 Synergistaceae bacterium
AAAAAACGCTCCTTATTCACGAGGGATATATAGAAAAGGATACCCCGTACACAACAGCACGGGGTAATTTTAATTGTTACTGCTTTTGCTTTTACGGAACAGCCCGGCAACAGCTGATATTAGTTCCGTTACTGCTCCTATAACAGATTTTATGCCTGTTATCAGATGAGGCATTGCGATTAAAGCTATGATTATTGACAGCGACCAGTAGTTCCAAGTGTACAGATTACTGACATCATGTTTCAGTCCTGTTATGTCATTCTGCATGACATTTATCTGATACTGTACCGAGTCAAATCTCTCATCTACCTTTTCAAATCTCGCGTCTACCTTTTCAAATCTCGCGTCTATCTTATCGAATTTCGCGTTCACTTCTGTTTTGAAGTTCTGCATATCCTGCTTAACTTCAGCTACTTCCTGCCGAATTTCACTCTTGAATGCTTCAAATTTCGTGTTCATTTCAGCTTTGAACGACTCAAATTTTGCGTTCATCTCAGCTCTGAAAGCGTCAAATTTCGCATTCATCTTTTCAGCGAACTCATTGAAAGCCTTTATCATCAGCAAATGAAATTCCGCGTTATCCTTTTGAATTTGTGCCGATAACGCTTTCATCTCGGCAATCTGCTCCCTGTTCACCATGATTAATTCACGCAGTTCAGTCAAAACAGCATTCATATCGTTACTGACCATGCTTCTCACATCCCTTCATTGTTTGCCGTAATCTTTCTTACGAGTTCAGCGGTTCAAGTCTCTTAAACAGTTCCTCCTTATCATGGCCGAGTATCAGTGTCAATGAAGCGGCTCTCTTATCGGGCTGAATGAGTTTCTCATTCGTTATTCCGCACAGTTCAGCCAATGCCAATGCTCCCTGCCTGACGCTTTCGTCATCACTTGGAGGGTAAATTATGCTCGATGACCTGTAATCGTAATGCCTTGCGTTACCCGTGTAAGGTACTTCAATACCTATACGCTGAAAAATTTGAGCGGCTCTCTTGCCGATTCCTTTTTCGCCGTCGCCGTTCAGAATCCTTATGCTTAATATCTGGTCTCTTAACTGCGCTATCTTCTCGCTGTCGAAACCCGACATATCAACTGTCTCAGGTGTCAAATCCAAATCAATCGCGTCATTATCGTCAACCCCTGAGTCATCCGCAGGAGGTAATTTCGCGGCAAGCTGCAGCGAAAAAGCATTGTTATCCAGAATCCAATAGCTTATGTTTTTGCTTGACCCAGTGCGCCCCGGAGCCATGAACATTTTGATTCTGTCGGGCGGAATCGAATTAGCAAACTGCACCAGCTTCAACGCTTCCAACGGCGCAAGGTCAGTGTCAATAGCATCAAAAAGTTCGTTGACAATAGCAGGTATTCGCGGAATTATTGAGGGAGTCTTGAGCTTCTTCATCATCGTATCAATAAACTTCTGCTGTCTCCTCACCCTTCCTATGTCGCCTAACGGATCATGTCTGAAACGCACGTAACCTAATGCAGTCTTACCGTCCATATGCTGTTGTCCTGCAGGAATGTTGATGAATAATTTTCCCGAATAATCGTTGTAATGCATTCTCTTCTCGACGTAAATGTCTATCCCTCCGAGTATGTCGACTATTCTGGGAAAACTCTTGTAGTTTATTTTGACGAAGTAATCAACAGGCATACCCGTTAAATTCACGAGCGATTCCCTCAGAAGATTAATCCCTCCGTAAACATAAGCATGATTAATTTTGTCCCAGCTACGCCCCGGTATATACACTCTCGAATCTCTCGGTATTGATGCTATTCTCAATGCCCTGTTCTCCGCGTCAAATATCGCAAGCGCAATAGCGTCAGTCCTCGAACCCCCTTCAACATTATCCAGACCGACAATCAGAACATTAACGGTACTCCTCGCTGAAGTCTCTTTCTTCTGTGTTTCACCAACCGCCAGTTCAGTGGGAGCTGCAGCAACAGATTCGCTTTCAGTTCCGAGATTCTTAACAGGTTCGGGAAGTTCGGCTTTCGTTAATGACGCTTTCGGAACAGGAAGCGGATTAGGATCGTTAAGAACTTCCATTAAACGCAGGGCTGCCCCTCCTACTGCTGAGGCCGCAATCATAAATATTAATCCTAAAATTTTAAGCACTTTCATGCGGTTAAATCACCTCTTCATAAATTTTTGTACAGATTGTTTGACTCGATATATATTTCAACAAGATGAGGCACTAAGAATCTTATACCTCTTCCGTCCCTCGCACGTTCTCTTATTTCTGTGCTTGAAATTGCGAACTGCGGTATCTCTATATATTTTAGCTTATTACGGATAAATTCAGGCAGAGTTTCTATACCGCTCACAGGATAACCGGGTCTTCTTGCAGTTACGAGCGTGCATAATTCGGGTATTCTCTCGTATTCAAACCATGACGTTATCGACAGCATAGCGTCAAGTCCCGTTATGAAAAACAAATCTTCAGGCTTAATCCCCGACTCAATAAACGCAATCAGAGTGTCAACAGTATGAGTATCATATTCCCTGTCAATCTCTATTCTTGAAACAGAATACTCATGCACTCCTGCCGTTGCCAAAAGAGTCATTGCATACCTGTCCTCAGCAGGAGTGATTTTGCGGTTATGTTTATGCGGAGGGTCTCCAGTAGGCACAAAAATTAACCTGTCAATCCCTAAATTGCGTCTTGCCTCCTCAGCAGCAAGCAAATGCCCGTAATGTATAGGGTCAAAAGTCCCTCCCATTATTCCAGTCTTCATGGCCTAAGTTATAGTGTCAGGCTCAAAGTCAAACTCGACATCGCCTATGTAAACCTTATCGCCTTCCCTCGCGCCTGCTGCCTCTAACGCTTCCTCAACGCTCAGAGCTTTCAGCAGCTGCGCAAATTTCTGGAGTGCGTCCTCATGCTCGAAGTTTATGCGTGCAACTGACTTCTCGAAATTAGCATGTTCGATTCTGAATGAGCCGTCAGACTGTCGGATAATTTTAACGGGTTCGCGCGATGATTTGCCTGATGATTTCCTCATGGGCAATTCGATGATTTCGGGCTGATTAATTTCGGGTGAAGCAGCAGGAGTCTTCCTCACTAAGTCTGCAACTGCCCGTATCAGTTCTGGAATATTAGTACCGAAAATTGCACTTACGGCCATGTATGGAAGCGATAAACTTTCAGCCTCTTCGCGTAAAAGCTGAGAGTTCGAGTTAGTACCTGCGATGTCAATTTTGTTGCCTATGACTATACAGGGACGTTTATCCAAAGCTGCGCCGTACTCCCTGAACTCGTTAAGCAATGCCCTGAACGTTCCTACAGGGTCAGGCTGTGAGAGGTCTATAACGTGAAGCAATATCCTTGTACGTTCAACATGCCTCAAAAACTGAAGGCCGAGTCCTTTGCCCTCATGCGCTCCCTCAATCAGTCCCGGCAAATCGGCGATTACTACCTGAGCGTCATCAACAGCAAGCACTCCGAGATTAGGGCTTAAAGTGGTGAAGGGGTAACCTGCAACTTTCGGCCTTGCACCGCTGATAGCCGTTAGTATGCTTGACTTACCTGCGTTGGGGAAACCTGCGAGTCCTACATCGGCTATGAGTTTGAGTTCGAGCGTCAACGATTTTTCCTCACCGGGGTCGCCTTTCTCAGCGAATTTAGGGGCGCGCCTCGATGACGTTGCGAAGTGGGAGTTACCGCGCCCTCCTTTTCCCCCGTGAGCAGCTATGAATCTCTGTCCCGGTTCTGTTAGGTCAGCGAGTATTCTGTCATCGCCAGCCTCACGTATGAGAGTTCCGCAGGGTACTCGAATCACTAAGTCTTCACCGTTCGCGCCTGTACGTAAAGCACCTCCTCCGTGACCTGCGTGACCTGCCTGAAAACGTCTGTCATACTCGAAATCGGCAAGAGTAACTATACCGCCTACGGCTTCGATAATAACATCGCCGCCTTTACCGCCGTCGCCTCCGTCAGGGCCGCCTTTAGGAACGAATTTTTCGCGCCTGAAACTTAATGCTCCGTTACCTCCGCGCCCTGCCTTAACGTAAATTTCTGCTGTGTCAGTGAATTTCATGATGATAAAAAAATTGCCCCATGTTTCAGGGGCTTGTCAGTATTCAATGTCTTTACTCTGACGCGGAGGGAACTACCGAAACGAACTTGCGTCCGAGTTTTTTGTGGTAATTAACTTTTCCGGGAACGAGTGCGAAGAGGGTGAAATCTCTTCCGAGACCTACGTGTTTGCCGGGATGTACTTTAGTACCGCACTGCCTCACCAAAATGCTGCCTGCAGTAACGTCCTGACCTGCGTAAACTTTTATGCCTCTGTACTTAGGCTGACTGTCGCGCCCGTTAGTTGAACTGCCTTGACCTTTCTTATGTGCCATGAGATGGAATGCCTCCTGTTATGCTTCGATGTTTCTGATTACTACTTCGGTGAAATACTGTCTGTGTCCGCGCATTTTGCGGATATTCTTTTTGCTCTTGTACTTGAAGACGAGTACTTTATCAGCGCGTCCCTGTTTGACGATTTCGGCTGTAACTCTTGCGCCTGAAATGTAGGGATTGCCGAATTTGGTTTCAGTTCCTTCACCGCCCAACGCGAGAACTTTGTCGAAAATTACTTCGGTGCTTGTTTCGCCTGAGAGCTTTTCGATTCTGAACTTGTCGCCTGCGGTTGCGCGGTACTGTTTACCGCCTGTCTCGAATACTGCATACATGGTGTGAATAGTTTTCCTCCTTACGCTGACGACAGGCCGCCTTATTAGCGTTTGAGCCTGAGTCATGCGAGAATAATAACGTTGAAGATTATAGCATACGGAGTTTCATGAGCGGCTATACATGAGAGAGTATTTCGGTGTCATGTATAACGTTCTGGTCATGGAAGTAAAAATCTTCCATACTCCTCGTGAAAGGATTGTCGGCATTTCCGCGATTCTTTTTCCTGATAAATTCTTCCTTTGACTTTGAAAAGT
>JAFTBA010000321.1 GCA_017458545.1 Synergistaceae bacterium
AAACCATTCGTCATCACAGTGATTATTCATCTTGCAGCAAAGCCACGCCGGAGTGAATACCTCCGCCTTTTTCCGGGTGCGTAGAGCCTGCTCCTCCTGTGATTTCAATATGCGCGGCTTCAAATCCATGTCCGGGAGCAGTTCAGCTTTGATTTCCATATCCGCTTGGTACGCGCTGCCACGGTCTTCATAGCTGCCTGTGGCGAACACAATATTCTTTCTGGTGGTTTTATCCTGAAGCAAGGTGGGCAGGCACATCTTTATCAGGCCGTCTTTCAAATCTATAAAATCCGTCATCTTTCAAAATGCACCTCTCTTGCTCGATGGGGCGTGAAAACCGGGCCATTTATATTCTCTCTGCGTCCATGTTTTCTTTTTGCCTTATCGGGCGAGAACGCACAGTTACGGAAATGCTCATGCCGCTGTTCAGCGTTCCCTGCTCCTGCGCCCGGTTAAATTCCGTCCGCAGAACAGAATCTACAGCGGATTTGCCGTATTCATCTAGCAGGGCATACTTCCGCAACATATCCTCATATTCCTCTTCAACGGCCCATTCACCAAGCTGGTCGATCTCTTCTTCCGTGAGCGTAGCGGAGCGCCGATCTTCGGAGGTGCCGATGATGTAATCGACGCGCCTGTCGAACAGTTCACTGAGCCGGGACAGCATATCAAAACAGGGCATCCGTTTCCCTGTCTCCCACATGGCGACCGTCCCCTTTGAAACGCCGAGCGTCTCGGCCAGCATCACCTGCGTCAGCCCTTTTTCCTTTCTCAGTTGTTTCAATCGTTGCTGGAACATGAATCTCACACTCCTTTTCGCTCAATTCTCACTCATTATAATGTCATATGCTTGATTTTTCAAGATAAAAAGCGCATATTCCATAATCAGGTTTCAAAATATAACATTATATTCTAACATTTTGTGAGTTTGAGTGTTGATATGAGTGAGAATATGTGCTATCAAAGCCAATCCGAAAAAATCACCGACAAACAGATGGCCGGTGATTTTTGTTGCCCATTCGGGCAAATCCAGAAGAAAGGAAGTGGATTATCCGAAAAAGTGCTTGGGACGGTTGCCATTTATCAGGATTTCGACATCAAAGGCTCTGCACACGCGGAAAAGCGGCTGTTGGAGAGCGAGAATGAAGTCCTTGATATCGGAATCACCCGCCCGGTACAACCCAGCAGACTTCGAGCCGTTTGCTGCATCGGCAATGGCATCACCAGAAGCGGAGGCGGATGACGATTTTGCCCTGATGGGCAAGTGTCCGTTTTTTTGTGTCGAGTAATATGCGGTGCCGGCTGCAGAACACCCCGAATCATTTCCGACGATATACCTGCAACTTGACTAACTCGCAATAACACCCTATACTTTGCGAAAATTTAATCTTGCAGTGAGGTATTATTATCAGGTGCTAAAATCTAAGCCCGACAGGAAATTACGTCAGGACAAACTCTCTGAAATCATTAAAGCTAATCCCATGATTACGGACAATGAATTAGCTGCACAATTAGGTGTCAGCATTTCAACCGTCAGGCTTGACCGCGCTTTAATGGGCGTTCCCGAACTCCGCGAACGCATACGCTCAATGGCTCAGGACGCTGTGAGCAAACTCCGTTCACTGAGTCCAAGCGAAGTCATAGGAGACCTCCTCGAACTCGAACCCGACAAATGGGCTCTGTCCGTTCTCCGTACAGCTAAGGATATGGCTTTCCGTTTCACCGACATAGTCAGCGATAATTACGTCTACGCTCAGGCAGGTTCAATCGCTGTAGCAGTCATCAACGCCGCTAAAGTCATCATCGGTTCAATGAGAGGTCATTACAGGGGTCATGCCCATGTAGGCGATACACTCATCGCACGCGCTAAAGTCGGAGTCAACCGCGACGGCAAAAGAATCGTCAGCGTTCGTACAAGAGCAGGAGACCGCGAAATTTTCATAGGGCGTTTCATCATTGAAATTCTCGAACAGAAGGCAGGTGATTAAATTTTGAGCGCAAATATCACAATAGCTCTCGATGCTATGGGCGGTGATAATGCCCCCTCCGAAATCTGCAAAGGCGCTGTTAATGCCTGCAATCAATTTGACGACATCGAGATCATTCTCACGGGTGATACAGAACGAATTAAATCATGTCTTCAGCCACACCCTAGAATACATATTGAACACGCTGCAGAAATCATTGACCCCGATGAACACCCTGCAAACGCTATCCGTAAAAAGAAAGACTCAAGTCTCCGTGTCGCTATGGAAATGGTCAGGCGCGGTGATGCTCAGGGCTGCATAAGCGCAGGCAGTACAGGCGCAATAGTCGCAGGAGGTGTCTTAGTCGTAGGACGTATTGAGGGTATTGACAGACCTGCATTAGGCATCCCGGTACCGTCAATCGAAAAACCTTCGTTCATGCTCGATGTCGGCGCTACAGTCAGATGTAAACCAGAAAACTTATTGCAGTTCGCACTCATGGGCAGCGTATATTCACGTAAAATAATGAATGTCGATAATCCCGAAGTCAAATTGCTCTCGAACGGCACTGAAGAGATTAAGGGTGATGATACCGTTCTCGCAGCACGCGAGTTAATGGAGGCTAAACCCAATATCAACTTCGGCGGCTACGTTGAGGGTAACGATGTCGTCTTCGGAAAATGTGATGTCATTGTATGCGACGGCTTCAGCGGTAATATTGCCCTCAAAATCGCTGAAGGTATCATGCAGGGTTTGAAGTCGTTATTATCTGATGAAGTCAAAGGCTCATTGACAGCTAAGGCAGGATTGCTGCTTCTTTCTCCTGTAGTCAAAAAATTATGGTCGCGTTTCAATTACGAGAAATACGGCGGTACTCCTTTGCTGGGCGTTAAAGGCGCTGTCCTCAAAGCTCACGGACGCTCAAAATCGCCGGCCATAGTAAGCGCAATATCAGCCGCAAGAAAATTTATTGCGGAAGACGGAACAACACAGATTAACCGTGAAATATAAAGAGGTGAAATAATGTTATTGAGAAAAGATAACCGCATATGCAAATTATTAGGCACTAAATACCCCCTTATACAGGGCGGAATGGCTTGGGTCGCTAACGCAGAATTAGCCTCAGCCGTAAGCAATGCAGGAGGACTCGGTGTAATCGCTGCAGCTGCGACTCCCCCCGAAATCCTCGAACAGGAAATTCTCAAAGCCAAAAAATTAATCGAACCCGGCAAACCTTTCGGACTTAACATCATGCTGATGTCCCCTACTGCAGAAAGCGCGCTCGAAGTTGCCGTTAAACACCGCGTTCCGGTAGTAACTACAGGTGCAGGGAGTCCCGGAAAATTCCTCGAACGCCTTAAACCCATAGGCACAATAGTCATACCAGTAGTTGCCTCAGTAGCTCAGGCCCGCAGAGTCGAAAAGCAAGGGGCTGACGCTGTTGTTGCCGAAGGTATGGAGGCTGGAGGTCATATCGGTGAACTCACTACTATGGTATTGACACCCCAGATAGCTCAGGCCGTTAAAATCCCGGTAGTTTGTGCCGGCGGAGTAGCTGACGGACGCGGAGTAGTCGCGGCTTTCGCGCTGGGTGCTGAAGGCGTACAGGTAGGTACGCGGTTCATTTGCTGTGAGGAATGCACGGTTCACCCGAACTACAAGCAGGCAGTTGTTGACGCGCGCGACAGGTCAACAGCCGTAACAGGTCAGTCGTTAGGCCACCCCGTTAGGTGTCTACGCAACAAACTCACAGCCGAATTTGAACGCCTTGAACACGAAAACGCTCCTGCCTCAGAAATCGAAGCGTTAGGAACAGGCAAACTCAGGGCAGCAGTTGTTGACGGCGATACCGAATGGGGATCGTTAATGGCAGGTCAGAGCGCGGCTATGGTCAACGATATACTCCCTGCAAAAGTCATAATCGAAAATATGTTTAACGATGCCGAGAAAATTTTATCGTCAGTAGGTGAGGTGAAACAATGAGTTACGCATTTGTTTTTCCGGGTCAGGGCTCGCAGTCTGTCGGTATGGGTAAAGATATTTATGACGCTTTCCCCTGCGCAAAAAGTATTTTTGACGAAGCTGATGATGCTCTTTCGTTTCATCTGACGAGCTTAATGTTCGAGGGTGATGAAGCAGAATTAACCCTCACTAAAAACGCACAGCCTGCAATAATGACGGTGAGCATTGCCGCTTTGAGAGTCCTCACTGAGGCAATGGGCGCGGAAATTTCACCCGTTTGCACAGCAGGACACAGCTTAGGCGAGTATACTGCGTTGTGCGCGTCAGGAGTAATTGAGTTCGCTGACGCCGTAAGACTCGTCCGTAACAGGGGCGCGTTCATGCAGGAGGCCGTTCCCGAAGGTCAGGGAAGTATGGCAGCGTTGATAGGCGCAGGCCATGACGATGCAGTTAAGCTCTGCGAGTCTGTTGCTCCTAACGGTGAGGTCAGCCCTGCAAACTTTAACTGTCCCGGTCAGGTAGTTATTTCGGGAATGACTGAGTTTGTTGACGCTGCAATAGCAAACGCTAAATCGTTCGGCATAAAACGAGCCGTTAAACTAAGTGTCAGCGCACCGTTCCATAGCCGTTACATGAAACCTGCAGCCGATAAACTCAAACTTGAGTTCGCAAAAATTTCGTGGCATAACTCAAAATTCCCGGTCATCGCTAACGTCAGTGCAACTCCAGTTAAATCACCCGATGAGATTCAGGAGAGCCTTTATCAGCAGACGTTCAGCCCTGTTTTGTGGGAGGACTCTGTTGCTTACATGGCCGATGAAATGAAGATTGACTCGTTCTTTGAGCTCGGTGCAGGTGAAGTTCTCGCAGGTCTCATCAAGAAATGCCGAAAAGGTTTCAACATCTTTTCCGCAGGGACTCCCGAAAAGCTCGATGAGTTACGCGCGAAGTTGGAGGCGTAAATTATGTTGGCATTAGTAACAGGAGGAGCAAAAGGAATCGGGCGCGCTATAACGCTTGAGCTTGCACGTAACGGATTCGATGTAGCAGTAAATTTCAACAGGAGTGAGAATGACGCTGTTACTCTCCGCGATGAAGTGATTGGTCTCGGAGTTAAAGCCGAAATTTTCAGGGCTGATGTCAGCATTCAGGAGGAAGCCGCTAAAATGTTTGCTGACGTTAAAGCAGCGTTCGGCGAGTCAGTTAGTGTTCTGGTCAACAACGCCGGAATAACGCGCGACACTCTCTTAATGAGAATGAAGCCC
>JAFTBA010000322.1 GCA_017458545.1 Synergistaceae bacterium
AGTTTCGGAGACAGGGACGTTGAAGTGTTTGCAGATAGTTTCAACGCCTAAGCCTTTATTGAATGCTTTGTTGATGATTTCGCCGTTAACGCAGGTTGAAGATGAACCGCCTACTTTGACCTCCTGAATTACGAAGTTGAAGTCATCACCTAAAGCAGCTTTTGCCTCATCGAGCTGTTTAATGTCGAGACACATTATAACGACTTTGTAAACGGGTGAACCGTCATACTGACTCATGGGTTTAATGCCTAAGTTAGCGGAGAGTGCTTTCCGCCAGCGTTCAATTTCACTGTTGCCCTCGCCCTGAGAGCTGAGGAAATCGCCTAAGTTCTCATCACCCCATGAACCTTTTTCGGCCTCAATCGTGCAGAATACTCCCTGATTGTGAAGGGCTTTGAGTGCAGTGTCGCGCTGTGAGTCTGTCATGGGACAGTTGAAGAGGACTTCACTGTAATCATCGCCAACAGCAACGTAACCGCCTGCACACGAGATGAACCCGTCGAACTTGTAGCGGAGCAGAGGACGGAGCATATCGGGGTTGCGTCCTGTGCAGAGGAAAACTTTGTGGCCGTTTGAACGTGCTTTTGCGATTGCGTCAACGGCACTCTTAGGGGGAGTGTTTTCGCCGGGGGATGTGAGGGTGCCGTCAATGTCCAAGAATATTAATTTCAATTTTTATGCCTCCTTAATGTATATTCATTTCGTGCCTTAATGCTGCTATGTCTTTAACAGGCTTATTAGCAACAACCGCTATCTGTTCATCTGTCAACAGACCAAGCGAAATAAGTTTCTGCGTCATCTTCATCATTCCTGACGCTTCTCCCTCCTCATATATATCGTCAACTACTGTCCTAGGTCTCATGCTCTGAGCTCCATTCGTAATGCCGCTATATCTTCGGGAGTCTGCTTTGTAACAACGGCTATTTGTTCGTCCGTAAGAAGGTCAAGACCGAAAAGAGAACGTATAATTTCCTCACGCTCTTTTTCGATACCTTGAGTCATACCCTTATCATATATATCGTCAACCAATGTTCTAGGTCTCACTTTTTCTCCCTCCAATACTCCGTCTGTTTCTTCTATGAAGATTTTCCTGTATTCCTCGCTGCCGAGTTTCATTACAACCTGAAGATATTTCAGAAACTCAAAGCACCATTCTTCTTTCCAGCCCTTATCCGTAAGTACCCTCAGAATTTTCTGTGTGTACTCAATTCTTTTTCTTTTTGACTTGCGGTTCTTGGCCGCAAATTTCACCGCATAGATGAACAGCTTTACGGGGTTATCGCTTGATAAAAGTTCATCGTCATTATACTCATAGGCCCTGATAGTATAATACCTGTATTCTATCTTAGTCCCGAACATATCTGCACGGTAAACTCCCGGTTCGCCCTCCTTTTTGGGACGCTTAGCCGTCAATATCGCTAATGCTGCAGGATTCCTGTTGTACCTCGTGAACAGCATACAGTAATACCTGAACATTCTCAACGAAATTGCCTCGCCTCCCCTCCCCTGAATCTCTATGTGGAATAATACCCATTCCTCACCGCCGTTCTTCAACGGAATTTTCAGGAGGTTATCCACATATCTTTTAGAGACCTTCACGCTCTCGTTATGTGACTTCATGATTTCGTGAAGTTCTTTGTCAAGTGATTCGGCTTCCCCTTCAAGGTCGGCAGCTTTGTACAGGTCAGGCATAAAATCCTTCAGCACATCCTGCCAGAAATCACGCGTAAAATCCTTCCATATGCTGTCATAATCATACGGTTCTTGCTGCTCTTGGGTTATGGTGATACTCTCATCAGCCATTAGGATTCAAAGAAAGCTCCTTCGCAAATTTTTAGTGAGGTAAATCGTGAACAGAAAAATTATATCCGTAATCTTTTTCTGAGGCAACAAAAAAATTAAACATTCAACTTAAAATAAACAGTATACTCAGCCAGATAACATACAAAAATTCCGTGAAACTTCCTCAACCATATTACATGCAAAATATTTTCCCTCTCTTGAATTTTTTTGTGATGTTATGATTCTATATTATGGCTAATACAAAAATCACACGTTATATCTGTTCCGAATGCGGACACATCACAACTACTAAGACAGGCAAATGCCCCTCATGTAATTCATGGGGAACATTTGAGATTCTTCAGGAGTCAAAACCCGGCCCGCAGTCTCAAAATCAGTTCCCTAACGTCAAAATCATCAGTGCCTTAGACGTTAAAGCCCCTCTCAGAATCACAACAGGTATTGATGAGTTAGACAGGGTATTAGGAGGAGGGTTAGTCCCGGGAGGAGTCGTACTGATAGGCGGTCAGCCCGGTATAGGAAAGTCAACATTACTGTTACAGGCAGCAGGGAGCGTTGCTGAAAAATCATCATCTCCCGTCCTCTACATCTCAGGTGAAGAATCTGAAGCTCAAATTGCACTCAGAGCCTCAAGGATTAACACTGCGAGTCAAAAATTATATTTATATTCGGGTTCTAACCTTGAGGACGCATTGAGGAACGTTGAGTCTGGGAACATTAAATTTTCGTTCATAGTACTTGACAGCGTTCAGGCAATGTCAACCTCTAACGACTCGGGCTGGCCGGGAACAGTTTCACAGGTCCGGGCAGTTGCTCAAAGAATCGTTGACTGTTCGCGCGAACACAATATCCCTGCCGTAATGATCGGCCACATCACTAAAGACGGCAAAATCGCAGGCCCTATGATTCTCGAACATATGGTTGATACAGTGCTTAATTTTTCGGGAGAGGGCTATTCGTCCTACAGAATGCTGCGAGCTGTTAAGAACCGTTACGGAAGCACTGATGAACTCGGAGTGTTCGAGATGAGCGAGAACGGTTTAACGCCTGTTTCCGACAAGAGCGGTCTTTACTGGAACAGGGACGACTCAGCAGTAGCAGGTGTAGCGATGACGATAGCGCTTGAGGGTAACACACCGTTAGCGGCAGAGATTCAGACTTTAGCGGCGAGGACGGTGTTTCCATATCCGCGGAGGACATCGAGAGGGATAGAGCTTAACAGGTTTCAACTGTTGACGGCAGTAATAGACAGGCGATGCAGTATAGCAACGAACAATCACGACCTGTACATTAACGTTGCAGGAGGGTTAAGCCTTCAGGACCCCAGCGCTGATTTGCCTGCTTGTGCAGCGATAGCGTCAGCACTGAGGAACGTACCGCTGCAGGCAGGTACGTGCTGGCTCGGTGAAGTGGGGTTAGCAGGAGAAGTGAGACCTGTAACGAGGATTGACCTTAGGCTGAAGGAGGCAGCGAGGTTAGGATTTCACACTGCGGTAGTGAGTTCTAGGGAGCAGGTGAAATTTGAGGGGATAAAGATTGTGAGGGTAACGCATATTGACAGGGCATTGAG
>JAFTBA010000051.1 GCA_017458545.1 Synergistaceae bacterium
CACGATCTCGGAATGAAAGCGTATTTAGTCGGCGGAACAGTACGCGATATTCTGATGGGTGTAACGAACACTGACATAGACATATCTGTTGAGGGCGATGCCGAAAAATTAGTGTCGTCATGGGATGAACCGGGCTGCCGTGCTACGCTTCACGGGCGTTACAAAACAGGGACGATAACATTTCCTGACGGTGAGAAGGTTGATGTTGCCACTGCGAGACGCGAATTTTACGAGTATGCTGCTGCGACTCCTACTGTGCAGAACAGTTCATTGCGTCAGGATTTAGGACGAAGGGACTTTACCGTTAATGCTATGTCGATCTCACTGAGTGATGATGACTGGGGGACATTAACAGATAATTTCGGAGGACGCGCAGACCTCAAGGACAAACTGCTGAAGATTCTACATAACCTGAGTTTTGTTGAAGACCCTTCGAGAGTCCTAAGAGGCATAAGATTGGAACAGCGACTCAACATGAAGTTTGAGGACAACACAATGAGACTGCTGAAAAGTGCTGTTAGGGGCGGATTACTGGAACTGTTATCGACGACACGAATCCGCGCTGAACTTGAACTCAATGCTAAGGAGTCATGTTTCAGGCAAATAGTAATGAGAATGCAGGAGCTTGGGATATGGGATGCACTGTTTACTGGGATGTACGTAAGTCCTGCGACAAATCACAGGCTCAGAATACTTGAACACTTTATGACGCAGATGAGGTTTAACGGAATAAACTTCAAGGGAATGGAATGGCTTGTTAAAATGGCAGTAGTATTCACTGATTCTAAACCTGAAGTGAGATTCTCAGCGATGGACAGAATGAATCTTAACCCTAATGAACGTGAACAGCTCACTAAATGTTTCACGCAGTGGCCTAACATCGAAAAGTTTTGTGCAGGCTATAAGAATATCAAGAACTCTGAAGCGTATTGGTTCTTCAAGGAGTATGGTACTGTACCGTTAGTTTATTGGCTGACGCTGCTCAAGACGAGGGAAGCGAGACGTTTAATCGTTGAACACATGGAATTGTGGATGACGTATAAGGGTGAATTGACGGGTAAAGACCTTCAGTTGATGGGGTTGAAGGGCAAGGAGATCGGAGATGCTTTAACGGCATTGAAACTTGCAGTTATTGACGGGGAAATAAAAACCCGTGAGGACGAGGAAAAATTTGTGCGTAAAAATATTCTCAAGAAGTAATTAAGAACGAAGAGTGTGCAGCAGCCGACATGAGTGATGTAATACAAAAAATAGTCAGGAGACATCTTGACGCAGCAAGGAAAGAAGGTAGGAAAGAAGGTATACAGGAGGGTATCAAAGAAAACAAAGAGTGTGTAGCTACTGACATGTTCAAAGACGGAATGCCTCTCGATAAAATCGCAAAATACAGCCGACTTGCTGAAGACGCAATCCGCAATCTGGCAAAATCTCTCGGCGTTGCTGTCGTGTAACAACACTTAGGAGGAAACTATGAGTAATGCAGTAATAGAAGTGTGATGAGAAAATACATGAAGATTTCACGTAAATACTGAGAACTTAAAGACAGTAGCAGTAACAAAAAAACCCTCTGTGAAGAGCAGAGGGATTTTTATTTTTGCCGGTTACCGTGCTGAAATTTAAGCAACAGTGATTTCCTTGCAGAGGTAAACGTCCTGAACAGCATTAATAATCTGAACTCCCTCACTCATAGGACGCTGGAACGCCTTACGTCCTAAAATGAGTCCCATACCGCCTGCTCTCTTGTTGATGACGGCAGTTCTGACGGCCTGAGCGAGGTCATTTTCGCCCGAAGCTCCGCCCGAATTGATGAGACCTGCGCGGCCCATATAGCAGTTAGCGACCTGATAGCGCGCCAAATCAATCGGGTGTTCAGTTGTGAGTTTGTCATACATTTCTTTTGACGTTTTGCCGTAACCCTTGCCCATTGCAGGATAACCGCCGTTATTTTCGGGTAACTTCTGTTTGATTATGTCGGCCTCTATCGTAACTCCCAAGTGGTTAGCCTGACCCGTTAAATCTGCAGAAGCATGATAATCCGTAACTTTGTCGCCGTTCTTAACCTTGAACGCTGAATTTCTGAGGTAGCACCAGAGAATTGTAGCCATACCCATCTCATGAGCCTGATGGAAAGCCTTAGAGATTTCCTGAATCTGTCTTGTTGACTCGGGGCTGCCGAAATAAATCGTAGCACCTACTGCTACTGCTCCCAAATTATAAGCCTGTTCAACCGAAGCAAATAACACCTGATCGAACTGGTTGGGGTAAGTGAGCAGTTCGTTGTGGTTGAGTTTGAGGACGAAGGGAATTTTGTGAGCGTATTTGCGTGCTGTTGCGCCCAGAACTCCGAGAGTTGTAGCTACGGCGTTGCAGCCTGCTTCCATAGCGAGTTTGATGATGTTCTCGGGGTCAAAATAAATCGGGTTAGGGCCAAATGATGCGCCTGCCGAATGTTCAATGCCCTGATCTACGGGGAGAATCGAAATGTAACCCGTATCAGCGAGTCTTCCGTGTGAAAACAGAGTCTGCATTGCGCGCATAACGGGTACAGGTCTGTCTGTCATGCTTACGACTCTGTCAACGAAATCAGGACCGGGTAATGAGAGCATATCTTTGCTGATAGTTTTGCATTCGTGGGTTAAGAGGGATTCGGCCTCTGAGCCTAAGAGTGCTTCAATTTTTCCGTACTGCATTGTGGGTGTTGCCTCCTTGAGATTTTTGTGATGTTACCAAGATATTATACGCCCTGTTGCATGAGAAAACCCATAACATGCAACCTGACAGCAGTAGATTTTCAAACAACAAAAAAAATAACCTCCCTTAATTTTCGGGAGGCCGTTATTTGCTTCCGTCAATCAGTGAAGCCTCACACGACTAAAGTCGAGTGCTTCCAGCCGTCTTAATTGGCCAGACTGCCTGTCTGTCATTCGGTCTAATCTCAGTACACAGAACCGAAATTCTGATAACCGCAAAAAGACTATAACACAGATACAGGTGCGGGTGCTTCTCCTAAACACAAGGGAACTCTTGCCCTCATGCTCAACCTTACTGTCACCAGCAAGGATTTATGTAAAATGCGCGGTTTGTGTCTGCATTAGCAAATCTATCTCTGTACGTCTTATATTTACGTTAAAATTTTATAACAGATTAAGCCGCCTAACTCATCACTGAAGTG
>JAFTBA010000323.1 GCA_017458545.1 Synergistaceae bacterium
GATAAGCGGTTTCCTCGCTAAGGAGAGCGTTGTTTCGAGTCTTCAGGTGCTTTTCGGGGACAACGTGAACTCCGTATTGTCATCGGTCTCAGCTGCTTCACTGCTGGTGTTCAGCCTGTTGTACACTCCCTGTGCCGCTGCCGTAGCCTCAATCCGCAGGGAAACTGGGACGCTTTGGGCTGTGGGTGTTGTGGTGTGGCAGTGCGTTATTGCGTGGATTGCGGCACTGATTACGAGAATGATTTTATTGACGCTGATATAATGTTTGACTACACAGCCGTTACATTCTCGCTACTTTAGTAGTGAGCTAGACGGCTCTTTTTATTTCAGCAAATTTTCAGCTCATAATCTGGTACAATCCTATCATCAAATCTCACACAGGAGGCCATATCATGAACAAAAAATTTCTCTTATCATTCATTCTCATTATCACTCTCACGTTAACTGTCCCTTCCTGCGCCCTCGATATACGCGATGATTACGACATCATCATTGCCGGCGCAGGCACAGGCGGAATCTCCGCAGCAATTCAGGCTGCCTCAATGGGTGCAAATGTCCTCGTCATTGAACCCTCGTCAATGTTAGGCGGTCAGGCAATCGCTGCAGGTGTCTCGAACATGGACGATTTATCCTCTCAGTCAAGCGGCCTGTATGCAGAACTCATCAGCCGTGTTGAGGAATACTACTCAGCTCGGGGTAAATCCATCGGCACCAGTTACTGGGACCCCCGTAACTTAGCTTTTGAACCCCACATAGGCAGAAGAATACTTCAGGACATGGCCAGAGGTGAAGACGCTCCCGATATACTCTACAATTCCGAGATTATAGGAGTCGGAAAAGAAGAAGTCATTTCCGTAACTGAAGGCAGCCTCAGCGAAGCTCCCAGAATTAACAGCGTCATAGTCCGCACTCCCGAAGGCTTAAAGAATATCACCTGCAAAATCCTCATTGACGCTACAGAATACGGCGATATTCTACCTTTGGCAGGGGCTGACTACAGAGCAGGCAACTCGGTTACACCACACATTAACCCTGACGCTATGATTCAGGACATAACTTGGACAGCTGT
Organism: Synergistaceae bacterium; assembly: GCA_017458545.1. Taxonomy (GTDB): domain Bacteria; phylum Synergistota; class Synergistia; order Synergistales; family Aminobacteriaceae; genus JAFUXM01. Next base: position 1,070 of record JAFTBA010000323.1, read on the forward strand.
TATCCGCAAATACCCTGACGGTATTCCCGAACATTTACGTCCCAAATCGCCGTTACCGGGTTATGACATGGCCAGAATCAATTACGCTGACTACGTTGCTAAAAACGGCTTCACTTTCAAGGGAGAATACCCCGTTAAACTCCCCGTAGATTTCAGCACTCACAACGTCTACAGAGGTTTACCCGACTCGTTTACTCCCGGAAATTTTGACGCTACTCCCGAAAACTGGTCATCAGTCTCTAAATGTTCCGTCAACTGGGGAAATGATTTTCCCGGTCAGCAGAAGTTAGGCAGCAAATACGGACTCCCTGTCTCATACTTAGAGGACAGAGCTTTACGCAAAAGACTCGAAAGAGACGCTCTCATTAAAACTTTACACTTCATCTACTACATTCAGAACGAACTCGGCGAGTCATGGTCTGTTGATGAAAATGAATATGACGGATTACAGGAAGCAGCTAAGGATTTGCCTGACGAATGGAAAGTTATTGCCAGGCATTTACCCCCAGTTCCATACGTAAGAGAATCAAGAAGGGGCGTAGGTGAACATACACTTATCTCGCTCGAACTCTTCAACAATTCTTTGAGCTACAAGGACGAAAGAGGCAATCAGGAGTTTCAGGACGCTATAGCAATAGGCTGTTATCATCTCGACCTTCACCATACTGATATTGACGCTGACATGGAGAGTGATTTGCAGGAAAAAGCAGCTTACATTGAACAGCACAGACCTCACGGAAATTTTCAGGTGCCTATGAACATTTTGATACCCCGAAATGTTGACGGTCTCATTCTCGCTGAAAAGAACCTCTCTATGTCCCGTCTCGTTTCGGGAGCGTTAAGGCTTCAGCCTATTACTATGATGACAGGGCAGGCAGCAGGTGCTTTGGCTGCTTTGGCAGTCTCCAAAAACATTCAGCCCCGTAACGTTAAACCCGTTCATGTTCAGTCGGCTTTGCTCAAAGCAGGCGTTAATCTCTCGTTATGTTCATATTCGGACGTTCCGCAGGAGCATAAGTTCAACTCAAGTATTCAGCTCGCTAACCTCTACAAACTCCTCCCGCCGAAAACTTACCCGTCTATGGTCTCATATGATGTCGGTTACGATATAACGTTTGTTCTCGATAATCCGGAAGTCGTTAAGGAAATCGCTGAGGGAAAGGACAAAGGAATTTTCGGAGTCGATGAGCCTCTCAGTGCTGAGGACAGGGAGAGCCTCATCAAACGCGCAAGTGAAATTACAGGTTCATCAATAGCCCTTCCCGAAGGAAGAATTACACGCGGTGAAGCTGTTGACTTTGTTGTGAAGGGTTTTAGATAGTCAATTTATATATAATATTACTTGACAATAGAATAAAAATATTTATATTATTTAATTGTGTTGTGATTATACATTTTGCCGAGAACCAAGGCGTTTTACAACACTGCGTCTGCAGGTAAACTGTGGACCTTGCGAGATCCAGCCTTCTTTCGCAAGAAAGTTGCTATAC
>JAFTBA010000324.1 GCA_017458545.1 Synergistaceae bacterium
AACATGTTCTACGAAAAGTTAGCGGCCGAAAGGTGCGTTGATATGTTCGTTGCGAAACTGAAGGGCGAAAGTTTCAGCACTGAGTACAAAATGCCCGTGTTCGACAGGGTAGACCCTCAGCCCGCTGTGAAGGACTTGAAACACGCGGTTATAGCCCTCGTAACATCAGGCGGTATCTGCCCTAAAGGTAACCCTGATCACATTGAGGCTTCGAGTGCTAGCAAGTTCGGGGAGTACGACATAACGGGCGTTAATGACCTCACCAGAGAGACATACTGCACTGCTCACGGAGGATATGACGCTACGTATGCTGACGGTGATGCTGACAGGGTGCTTCCTGTTGACGTGATGAGGGACCTCGAACGCGAAGGGGTAATCGGGAAGTTACACAACAAGTTCTACACTACTGTGGGTAACGGTACATCGGTTGCCAACGCTAAGAGGTTCGGAGCTGAAATAGTGAACAGGCTCGTGAATGACGGAGTAACTGCGGTAATTCTGACCTCGACCTGAGGAACATGTACGCGTTGCGGTGCAACGATGGTGAAGGAAATTGAGCGTAAGTTACCCGTAGTACATATGTGTACGATAGTGCCTATCTCGCAGACTGTCGGAGCTAACAGAATCGTACCTACAATAGCAATCCCTCATCCTTTGGGAGACCCTTCGAGGACTCCTGAGGAGGAAAAAGCATTGAGGAGAGGGCTTGTTGAAAGAGCGTTGAAAGCACTTCAGACTGAGATAACGGAACAGACTGTTTTCACTGAGTAAATTTTCACTGAGTAAAAGCAAAAAAAATTTCTGTCGGACCAAGTGATTTATCGGCCCGACAGTTTTTTTGTTACTTTATTCATTCCTGAGCGTTAGGTACTCTTCTTGCCTTTCTGCGTTCAAGCTCATCAAGTATAGCCTTCCTCAGTCTAACCGACTGCGGTGTAACCTCAACAAGTTCATCGGCCTCAATCCATTCCATAGCTTTCTCAAGCGACATTCTTCTCGGAACATCAAGTTTTGTTGTGAGTTCCTTAGTCGCCGAACGGTGGTTAGTCTGCTGCTTTTTCTTAGTGGGATTGCAGGGAATATCACCGGGTCTAGAATTTTCGCCGATAATCATTCCGTTATAGACCTGTTCAAGCGGTGAAATGAATAACACTCCCCTGCTCTGCAAATTCTCAAGCTGATACGCTGTTGCTTCGCCTGTGTCCATGCTGACGAGTGAGCCTCTGTTACGGGTGATTAAGTCGCCTGCCCATTCCTTATAACCGCTGAAACAGTTAGACATTATCCCCAAGCCTCTGGTATCGGTCAGAAATTCTCCCCTGTAACCGATTAATCCCCTCGTAGGAATCTCTATCTCAATCCTCAATAATCCTCTGTCGGGATTGTCAATGTTGAGTATCTTACCTTTTCGGCGGGTCATCTTCTCGAAAACTATACCCTGATATTCTTCGGGAACGTCTATCGTTACAAGTTCATACGGTTCACATTTAACGCCGTTTTTATATTCGATGATTACTTCGGGTTTAGAGACGCAGAACTCCATACCTTCGCGCCTCATTTCCTCTATTAATATTCCTAACTGTAACTCACCTCTTCCGGAAACTTTAACACCGTCAGGCCGTCCTAAGTCCTCCATTCTGAGCGAAACATTAACGTGCATTTCGCGCTGTAATCTCGCCTTTAACTGTCTGAGTGTTACAGCCTGACCCTCACGTCCTGCGAAAGGCCCTGAGTTGACGAGGAAGAACATTGAAACTGTAGGCTCTTCAATGGATAAAGGTTTGAGCGGTGAATCGGAAATTTCTTCTGCGCAGAACGTATCGCCTATATCAATTTCGTTAGGGCCTGTGAGCCAGACAATATCACCTGCGCTGACCTCGTCAATCTCCGTTCGGTCAAGTCCGCGTGTTACCCAAAGCTGAGCTACTTTAGCGTTTTCTTTGCCTGTAATCTGCCAGTCGTTACCCGAGTGGTCAGGCGAGTTCCATTTTGTTGAGACTCTGACGAACGGCTCACCTTTGCGGATATGACCCTGTAGGATTTTACCGCAGCCTATGCGTCCTACATACTCGTTCCAGGCGAGAGTACTGACCTGCATTAAGAATGGTTTTGAGGGGTCAACGTCAGGCGCAGGAACGTAATCAATAATAGCCTGAAACAAATCATCCATACCCTCATGAGGTTTACTGAGGTCATTAACAGCCCAGCCGTTTAAGCCCGAACCGTAAAGCACAGGGAAATCAGCCTGTTCATCACTAGCTCCCAGTTCAAAAAACAAATCGAACGTTAAATTAAGAGCGCGTGCAGGGTCAGCACCTTCGCGGTCAACTTTGTTGATGAATACGAGGGGCTTCATGCCTATTGAGAGTGCGTGCTGAAGGACGTAACGTGTCTGAGGCATAGGGCCTTCATTAGCGTCAACAATCAGAATAACGCTGTCAACAGTAGAGAGTATGCGTTCGACTTCGCCCGAAAAATCAGCGTGTCCGGGAGTGTCAATGATGTTAATCTGATAACCGTTCCAGAAGACAGTGCAGGGTTTTGAACGGATAGTGATACCTCGTTCGCGTTCGAGAGGGTTAGAGTCCATGACGCGCTCAGCGACCTGAGCGTGTGCTGCGAATGTCTGTGCAGCACGGAAAATTGAGTCGATGAGGGTAGTTTTGCCGTGATCTATGTGTGCGACTATGGCAAGGTTGCGGATATTGTTTGAGTTTTGTGGTTGCATTAAAATTTTTCAGTCCTGTTAATGAATTTTTTTAGGGAAATTTTAGCACATGTTGATTTCAGTTAAACCTGTGCAAAATTTGAAAAGCATTGTAGAATTTTTACCACTAATTATTCAGGAGGTTCTCAGTATGACTTTTGATGAGTTCATAAAACACGAGACAAAAGACGAAAAAGAATTATCCGAACAGAAACGCATAATGTTGGAAGAGTGGCAGAATAACCTGAACAAACTCTATGAGACTGTGAAAGATTTTCTGGAAGAGTACAGTCAGGCAGGCAAAGTA